>JBDRTL010000300.1:0-3890 GCA_043824045.1 Bacillota bacterium | reverse complement strand
TGAGAAACAGCGCGCCCGCGATGACGACCACGATGTACATCAGGCCGTCCACCACGCGTCGGGACATGGAAAACCCGGCCAGCAGGCGGTAGCTTTTGCGCTTGACGCGGATGAACTCGTCGTTGCTGCGGCGGAATTTTTCAATCTCCAGCGGTTCGTTGGCGAAGGATTTGACCACGCGGATGCCGAGCAAACTATCCTCCACCTGCGCGTTGATCTCGCCCAGCAGGTGCCGCCGCTCCTGAAACGTACGGCGCATCCGGTCGCGGTATACCCACGCGATCAGGTACATCAGCGGAAGCGCGGCAAAGACGATCAGCGTAAGGCCGGGATTGATTCCAAACAGGATGACAAACGAAGCGACGATCTTGATCGCCGCGATGAAAAACTCCTCAGGGCAGTGGTGCGCGAACTCCGTGACCTCGAACAGGTCGGAGGTGATGCGCGCCATGATCTGCCCGACCTTCGCGTCGGAATAATAGGAAAAACCGAGCTTTTGCAGATGGCTGAACAGATCAAAGCGCATGTCGCGCTCAATCCACGAGCCCATGATATGCCCCTGCGAGGTCATGTAGTAATCGGCGGCGGCGTCCACGATGCGCAGCGCGAGATAAAAAAGCCCGATGCGCAGCACGTAAGTTACCGTGAGCAGCGCCGCGTTGTCCACGGCGAGCTGGGTGATGTTTCGAACGATCAGCGGCAAGGCTACGTCGCACAGCGTGGTGGCGGCGGCGCACAGGAGATCGAAGAGCAGCGTCGGGACGTATTTACGGTAGTACGGGATAAAGCGTTTGAGCAGGGCCGGGTTTTTCATGGTACGGATGTCGGGTTGCATGCGTCGTCTCCTTCGATTATTGCCCGTCGGTGCGGATCAGCCCCGTGTAGCGCAACAGCTCCACCAGCTGATCTTCGTGGGATACCGGCATGTGCACCACGTACACGGCGTCCTTCCCCTCCGCCGCCAGGCGGATATACGAACCCGAATCCATGCGGACCGCGTCCATGCCGCCCATCGTGTATAAATTATCCACGCGTATGGCGTACGCGGAATCGGTCAAAAGCGCGATCGCCCCGGGCGGGCGGATGCTGTCCACCGTCAACACCTGCCCGTCGGGAAACTGATAGGTGAGGGTGAGCCTGCGCGCGTAGCCGCCGCGGTAGGCCGTATCGTACAGCGCGGCTTTCATCAGCGGGAGCACGCCCCCGCGCAGCTCCATCGCCGATTTGCCAAAGCTCACGGCAGCGTCCGTCAGGTCCGCGTCGCCGCTCATCTCCTGCCCCGTCATCGGCATCTGGATGATCTCTTCCTGTACGGACTGATTGAGCAGCATTTCATCGTCGTCGTCCGGCTCCCCCATCAGCAAAAACAGGTAGAGGAACGCAAGCGCGACGATCAGCCCGAGCACGATCAGTATTTTTTTAACGACGGCCTTCCATTTAGCCGGCGACTTATGCTCGGGCTCGTCGGTGATCGCCTTTTGCGCGGGGAGATCGTCGCGCTTTTCTTCGTGCAGGTAGCTGCGCTTGAGCGTCTCAATCTCGCTGGGCATATCCTTGGGCGGTATGCGCCGCCCGTTTTGCGGTTTATGATTGTTATCCAAGCGTGCGTCTCCTATTGCCTTTCAACGGCGAGGTTGTACGTTTGCAAAAGCTCGTCCAGGTACCGCGTCTCCCCGTTCATCTCGCGGGCAAACGCAGCGTAAAGCGCCTGCGTGAGCAGCTCGCGCTGCGCCTCGGTCAGGGTTTCGTCCCGCCGCATGTTAAGCATCATCGCCGCCGTGGGCTGCGCCAGGTATTTGGGCGCCTTGGCGAGGTTCGTATACCCGAAAATCGAGCGCATATACTTCGTGGAGCCCTTCAGAAACAGGCGTATAAATTCTTGCGCCAAATGCTCCAGATAGCGGCGCAGAAACGCTTCCTTGTCCTCGGCGAGACTTAAGCAGCGGTCGAGATCCGGATGCCGGAAAATCTCCTGCCGCAGGGCCTCCCGCCTGTTCTTTTGCATCTCCGCGGGTTCCAGATAGACGTTGAGCACATAGCACTTGATGACCGAGTAATCCAGCCCCTTCTTGCCGCGCTGATAGAGCCTGCCCAGGTATAAAATCTCCTCGGCGACCTCCAGGCTGTCGGGGTTTTCCAATAAAAGCTTTAAAAGCAGATCGTGCTTTTTCACGGGATCCGCTTCGCCGCGCATCGCCGAAAGGTCCGGCCCCCCCTTCACGGGCAGCCTTTCCCCGCAAAACGGACAGAACGCGGCCTGCTGCGCCGCGCCGATCGGTTGACGGCACTTGGGGCAAAGCATGTCAGCCATCCGAATCCCTCCATAACACGTCGCTCATGTCCGACGGCATGCGCCAGTCGCCGCGCGGCGACAGGCTGACCGAACCGACCTTCGGGCCGTCGGGCACGCAGTTGCGCTTGAACTGCTGGGAGAAGAAGCGGCGGACGAACTCGGAAAGCTGCGCGGCGATCTTTGGCTCGTCGTACACGCCCTGGAACGCCTGCACGGCAAACCGCTTGAGCCGCTTGACCCCGCTGCCCGAATCCATCAGGTGGTAGAGGAAAAAGTCGTGCAGCGCGTAATCGCCGACGATCTCCTCGGTGCGCTGGGTGATCTCGCCCTCCTTGGCGGGCAGAAGCTCCGGGCTGATGGGCGTGTCCAGCACATCCAGGCACACGTCGCGCACCGCGCCCCCGAAGCTGTGCTCGCTGAGGTGGCGCACCAGCCGCTTGACCAGGGTTTTCGGGATGGAGCAGTTGACGTTGTACATGCTCATGTGGTCGCCGCCGTAGGTGGTAAAGCCGATGGCCATCTCGCTCATATCGCCCGTGCCCAGCACGATACCGCCGGCCTTGTTGGCGTAATCCATCAAAATCTGGGTGCGCTCGCGGGCCTGGCAGTTTTCGTAGGTCGTATCGTGGGTGTTCTCGTCCTGCCCGATGTCCTTGAAGTGCTGCTTCACCGCGGCCTCGATGGGGATCTCGAGCGCGGTCACCTTGAGCGCTTCCATCAGCTTGCGCGCGTTGGACCTGGTGCGGACGCCCGTACCCATGCCGGGCATGGTGATGGCGACCACGTTCTTGCGTTTGAGCCCCAGCTTGTCGCAGGCTTTGGCGGCCACGAGCAGCGCCAGCGTGGAATCAAGCCCGCCGCTCACGCCGACGACGACTTTTTTCTGGCTGATCGCCTCCAGACGGGTCATCAGCCCCGCGCACTGGATGTTCACGATCTCGGTAAGGTCTTCCTCGCCCTGACTGTCCGGCGGCACGAAGGGCAGCGGGGGCAGCGGGCGTAAAAGCTGCGCGGTTTCGGGCAGGCTTACGCAGGCCATCGGCACGACGGTCATGGGCGCCTCCGCGCGTTTCATCTGGTGGAAGCTGCCGTTGCGACGGCGTTGGTAGCGCAGGCGGCGCACGTCGATATCCGCGATCACGCAGCTGCCGCCCAGCGTAAAGCGCTCGCCTTCGCCCAGCACCCTGCCGCTTTCGAATATGCCCGTATAGCCGCAAAAAGCGAGATCGCTGGTCGATTCGCCAAAGCCCGCGCACGCGTAGGCATAACCCGCGTACAGGCGGCCGGACTGCTGCTTTAAAAGCTCCCGCCGATACGCGTGTTTGGTAACCAGCGCGTTGGACGCGCTGGGATTTAGGATGATGTCCGCGCCCTCCACCGCGTAGCGGCCGGACGGCGGGATGGGCGTCCACAAGTCCTCGCAGATTTCGATGGCGAAGGTGAAATCGCCCATATCAAAGAGCAGGCCGGGGGCGAGGGGCGGCGAGGCTTTCGCGTCCTCACTGTCCGTCTGTTCGCCGCTCACAAACCAGCGGGTCTCGTAAAACTCGTTGCCGTTGGGCAAATAGGTTTTGGGGACGATGCCCTTCACTTCGCC
>JBDRTL010000299.1:0-4503 GCA_043824045.1 Bacillota bacterium | reverse complement strand
AGATGATCGTACTTGTTCTTCGTTTCGGACTCAATCACATACTGGGTGATGCGCGGGCGGTTTTCCTTCGTAGCGGGGATGATGATCTCCACGGGATCCTGCTGATATTTCCATGCGATGGTCTGCACGTCCGGATTGGTGGTGGCGGAGTAAAGCACCAGTTGGCGGTCGGCGGGCGTCGCCTCGATGATCTTGGTAACGTCCTTTACGAAGCCCATGTTGAGCATTTCGTCGGCTTCATCCAGCACCATCGTATGCACGTGGTCAAGCCGGACATTGCCGCGGTTCATATGGTCAAGCATCCGGCCGGGGGTCGCGATCACGATTTGCGGATGCTGCTTCAATTGGTTGATCTGCTTGACGATCGGCTGCCCGCCGTAGAGCACCGCGATCTTGATCTCCTTGATGTACTGCGCCAGGCTGCGGAGCTCTTCGGCGATCTGCAGGCTCAGCTCGCGGGTGGGGGCGAGCACCAGTTCCTGTACGCGCTGATCGTTCAGGCTGATGTATTCCAGCATCGGAATGCCGAATGCGATGGTCTTTCCGGTTCCGGTCGGCGCGATGGCGATCACGTCGCGCCCCTCCATCATCAGTGGCATCGTCTGCGCCTGCACGGGGGTCATTTCATGGATATTCATGGTATCCAAAGCGAGAAGCACCTCTTTGCTGATGCCCGCACTGATAAACGTTTTTTGTTCTTCCGGCAAATTAATCTCCTTATCCGGCTGATCCGTATCTATCGTGCCTTCCGGCAATTTTAGACCAAAAACAACCAAATTGCTGTATTCGACAGGGTTTAAATTTTTCCTGCTATGCTATAATAAGCAGAGCAAAACCAAAACCACGGAGGAATGGGTATGAGCAGACTGGGAGACTTGTTGAAAACCGAACGCTTGCGGCGCGAGATGACTTTAAAACAGGTTGCCAAACTTGGCGGCGTAAGCGAGCAATACGTGAAGGATGTGGAAGAAGGAAAGCGAATCATTTCCGACGATCAGGCGCGCAGAATCTTAAAGAGAATCGGCCTGAACGAACAGACAGAGCAGGGATTTACCCTGGACGACGTCGCCGCAGCCGTGGACCTGCAGACCGTGACTTCGTCAAAACCCGCCCCGAAAAAGCCGAGGCAGACGAAAGAAGCCGACCCCGTTTACGCAGATGTTGAGATAGAGAACGGGACGGTGCGGGGGAGCGTGTGGCTGGACGCGCTGACCAGCGTTTTAAAGCGCGTGCCCGTATACAACGCCGTGATGGAGGAAATCGACCACCGGCTGCTGCCTGTTTTGCAGGGGCGGATCGAGGGCGCGTCGCCGGATAAGGTGTTCTATTACCAGATGCCGGACGACAGCATGCGCGGTTTCCGTATTCTCAAAGGCGACCTGTGTTTTACCGTGCCCGCGGGCAGCCCGATCGACGGCGCGGTGATGCTGGTCGAGTATCAGGGGAAACGCGTATTGCGCAAGGTAAAAAAGCTCGATTCGCTGCGCATTCTTTTGCAAAGCTACGACCGCGAATACGCGGCGGAGTCCTGCGCTTTGCCGGAAGTTACAATCCACGGCCATGTGGTGCGGGTGGAATTCACCCTTTTGTAGTGGTATAATCAATCATCCAATGATGTAAGGAGATTTCAATGATTTATAAACCATTTGGACAAACCGGCATCGAATTATCCGCGCTTGGCTTTGGCGCCATGCGGCTGCCGATGTCAGGCGAGGGGCATGTAGACGACGAAAAAGCCGTGCCGCTGATACAAAAGGCGTTTGCGATGGGCGTGAACTATGTGGATACCGCGCCTTATTATTGCGGCAAGGACAGCGAACGGGCCGTCGGCCAGGCGCTCAAAGGCTGGCGGGACAAGGTGTATCTTTCCACCAAGAATCCCGCAACCGATTCCCAAAACGGTAAGTGGCGCAGAAACCTGGAAAAATCACTGAAAAAGCTCGATACGGACACCATTGATTTTTATCATTTCTGGGGAATCAATCTGGAAAGCTTCCGAAAAATGGTAAAGCCCGGCGGGCCGGTGGACGACGCGCGCAAGGCGCTGGAGGAAGGCCTGATCAAACACCTGTGCTTTTCCTTCCATGACAATGCGGAGAACATGCCCGCCATTATCGACAGCGGCCTGTTTACTTCGGTGCTGTGCCAGTACAACCTGCTGGACCGCGGCAACGAGTTAGGTATCGCGTACGCGAAGGAAAAGGGCCTCGGCGTGATCATCATGGGGCCGGTCGGCGGCGGAAGGCTCGGCGCGCCGTCCGACGTGGTGAAAAGCCTGCTTAAAACCGAGATCAAGAGCACCGCCGAGATGGCGCTGCGCTTCGTGCTGGCTAACCAAAATGTGAACATGGCGCTGTCCGGCATGGAAAACGAGAAAATGCTCGAGGAGAACGTGAAGGTCGCGTCCATCGGCGGGCAGCTGACCGTGGAGGAGCTGGAGCAGGTCAAGGCAATGCTGGATGAGAACAAGCGGCTGATGGACCTGTACTGCACGGGATGCAATTACTGCATGCCCTGCCCGCAGCACATCAACATTCCGCACCTGTTCAGCCTGATGAACTATCACAGGGTGTACAAGCTCACCGATTACGCAAAGGAGCAGTATGGAAGAACCACCGTTCCGCTGGCGGACAGGAAGGACGACTGGTATAAGCAGCAGGGCGTGGACGCGTCCCACTGCATCGAGTGCGGGAAATGCGAGGCGAAATGCCCGCAGAAGCTGGAGATCATCAGACAGCTGAAGGAAACGCGCAAAGCGCTGGAGTAATCCTAAAATGAAAAGCCGCGCCTCATGCGCGGTTTTTTTGCCATACCCGGGCTTACCTCCGGCCTTTGTCGTAGGGAATGCCTTCCGCCTTGGGCGCGCGGCTGCGCTTGCTGGTGAGAATGAGGATAATCATCGTCACGAGATAGGGCATGATCAGGTAGATATACTCACTGCCGGCGAGGTTTTCGAACTTCGGCAGGAACGTAAGGGAATCGGAGTAAAACGAGATAATCCGGAAAAACGCGAAGAAGAAACTCGCAAACAGGATGTTCACGGGCTTCCAGTTACCAAAGATCATCACAGCCAGGGCGAGGAAGCCATAGCCTGCAACCGTTGAGGTAAACCCGCTTCCGGCCGCAAGCGTATACGCAATACCGCCGATCCCCGCGAAGAACCCCGAAATCCCGACGCCGAGATAGCGCATGCGGTAAACGTTCACGCCGACACTGTCCGCCGCCTGCGGGTGCTCGCCGCACGCGCGCAGGCGCAAACCGGTCTTTGTGCGGTACAGGAAGAAGATCGACAAGATGAGCAGCAGGAAAGCGACCGGCGTGGTGAGGAACAGACTTTTGAACAGGAACGTCGTGAGCACATTGTCCGTTGCAATTCCCAGGCTATCCGATGCGATACGGACCCAGCTGGGGATCAGGATCGTCGTCTGCGCCGTTCCCTGAATGTTCCAGGTCACAACAACAGCCAGCGCGGGCGCCAGCATGTTCAGCGCCGTGCCGCTGATGACCTGATTGGATTTCAGCCTGATCGACGCAAAGGCTAAAAGCTGGCTGTATATGATCCCGACAATGCCGGCGATCAGGATGCTCGCCAGAACGTACAGCTGCGTGAAATTCGGGTTAAAGCCCATATCGTCTATATACCGCAGGAACAGGCTTGCGGCCAATGCGCCGACGATCATGATGCCTTCCAGCGCAATGTTCACCACGCCGCTTCTTTCCGAAAACATACCGCCGAGCGCCACAAGCATGAGCGGAACGGCGAAGATCAGCGTTGCGCTCAAAATATCACCGATGATATTCATTGCTCCTCACCATCCTCTCCCTGAGCGTCCTGAAGATCGGCTGCGGGCGGCGGATCGGGTTCCCCGTCCTGCAATGCGTAGGCGGAAAGCGAGCGGCGGATAAACAGCTTCCCGAACCACAGCTTCAGCAATAAAGCAAACGCGCTGACATAGATGATCACGCCGATGATAATGTCGATATTCTCGCGAACAAAGCGCGGCTGCAGCGCATCTCCGCCCACCTGTATATAGCTGATAAACAGCGCGCTCACAATCACGCCGATGGGGTGCGAGTTGGCAAGAAGCGCGACGGGTATTCCGTTGAAACCTGCCGCCAGCAAAACCTTGATGAACGTATACTGTCCTGTGCCGCTTAAGTAGTACAATCCGCCGCCAAGGCCCGCAAGCGCGCCCGAGATCATAAAGGAGTAGATAATATTGCGCTTGGCATTGATACCCGCGTACTGGCTGGCGTCGCGGTTATAGCCGCAGGCTTTGATCTCGTAGCCGAACGTCGTTTTTTGCAGCAGCACCCAAACGACAACGGCGATGAGGATCGCGACGTAGTTGAGCATCAGGGTGACGAGGGTCTCGTCGACCTTGAGCGAGGTCTTTAGCAGGGCGGGGATGCCGGCCCAGAGGGCTCCCGCGAGGCAGCCAATGACGAGGGCCCCTGGGAGGAGGAGGAAGGGCGGGAGCCAGGCGTTCCAGAAGAGCGCCA
>JBDRTL010000298.1:0-3067 GCA_043824045.1 Bacillota bacterium | reverse complement strand
TTTCCAAGGCGTTCCGGGTTAGCTGCAACAACACGTTCGCGCAGATTGCGCTCACGCGTGGCGACGCCGCGCTGCGCAGGACCGCCGAGGATTTCGGATTCAACGACAACTTCCTGTTTCGGGACATCGTCGTGGAAAACTCGGTTTACCCCACCCAAAACCGCACGCTTGTGGAGATTGCGTGGAGCGGCGACGGGCAGAGCCAGATCGCCGCGACACCGCTGCATATGTGCATGGTGGCGGCCGCCATCGCCAATCAAGGCGTGATGATGGAACCCCGCCTTTTATACCGGGTCGAAAGCCCGGACGGGCTGGTGCGGCTCAGGATTACACCAAAGGTGTACCGGCGCGCCGTGAGCGGGGAGATCGCAAAGACCATCGAGACCTATATGCTCGACGCGGTGGCACGCGGTACAGCTACCGCGGCGCAGGTGGACGGCCTTTCCATCGCCGGCAAGACCGGCAGCGCCGAAAGCTCGCTGGACGGAGAGGACGTGACCCACGCGTGGTTCGTGGGCTATATCGACGACGACCGGTATCCCTACGCCGTGTGCGTGTTCGTGGAAGAAGGCCAGAGCGGCGGCGGCGCGGCGGCGCCCATCGCCTCGGCGATTTTCCGTTACATCCGCGAATATTACCCGTTTCAATAAAAGGAGTTTGCCATGTGGAATGATTTTCTGTTTTCCATCAACACGGTTGTCCCGATCATCCTGATGATCGCGGCGGGGTTCTGCACTCGCAAAATCGGCCTGATCGGGCCGGAAGGGGTAAAACAGGGAAACCGTTTGATTTTCTACATTTTTCTGCCGCTTCTCTTGTTCTCCAGCATCAAAAGCTCAAACATCGACGCCGCCGCGGATCTGACCACCATCGTATACGCGGCCGTCACGACCATCCTGTGCTTTCTGCTTTTGTTCTTCCTCATCCCGCGAATCGCCAGGGACACAAACACCTTCGGCGTGCTGATACAGGGCATCGGCCGCGCGAACTACGCGATCTATGGCATCCCGCTGGTGATGCTGATCTACCCGGGCAGCGACGTCTCCATCGCGGCGTTCATCGTGATCTGCGTGATTCCGATCTTCAACGTGTTTTCCACCATCGCGCTGATGATGTACGGCGGCGGCGAGAAACCGTCCGCCTGGGATATCGTAAGAGGCGTGCTGCTCAATCCCCTGATCATTGGAACGCTGCTGGGACTTATATTTTTACTGCTGCGGATTTCGATACCCCAGGTGATCGATATCCCGATCCGGCAGCTGGGCGGCATCGCAACCCCGCTCGCGCTGTTCCTGCTGGGCGCGAATATCGACTTTTCCAAAGTGAAAACGAACCTGAAGCTTTTAACGGGCGCGGTCGTCGCGCGCCTGATCCTCTTTCCGGTCATCTTTCTGGCAGGCGCGGTTTTAGTCGGCATCCGCGACATCAACCTGGCGGCGCTGATCGCGCTGTACGGCTCCCCCACCGCCGTGTCCAGCTTCCCGATGGCGCAGCAGTTCGGCGGCGACGTGGAGCTTGCCGCCCAGCAGGTAATCTTCACCACGGCGTTCTCGGGCGTCACCATCTTCCTGTGGCTGTTCATCCTCAAATCATGCGGATATCTGGCGTAGGAAAGTTTACGTTTAAATAGCGAGACAGATGATCGATATTCGGAAAGGCGGTTTCGGTACTCATGAGTACGATGGAACAACAAATCGGCGGTCAGCTGACCGCGCTGTACGGCAGCCGGGACGGCATGCTGCAAAAGCAACTGGCAAGGTATGCGCGTTTGCTCAAAACCCATGCGGAGGCTTTCGGCAAACAGGAGCAGGCGCTGCTGGTCAGCGCGCCGGGGCGCACCGAGATCAGCGGCAACCACACCGATCATAACCGCGGCAAGGTGCTCGCGGCGGCCGTGAACCTGGATACGCTGGCGGCGGTCAGCCCGCGGGAGGACGCGCTTGTCACCATCCGCAGCGAGGGGCATCCGCCGATTCTGGTCAGTCTTGATGAGCTTGCGCCCGACGATTCGGAAAAAGGACTGGCTACGGCGCTCGTGCGCGGCATCGCGCACTGGCTGCGGGAGAAGGGGTATCAGCTGGGCGGATTTGACGCCGTGACGACGTCCGCCGTTTTTTCCGGCAGCGGCCTGAGCTCGTCCGCCGCGTTTGAAGTGCTGGTCTGCGCCATTTTCGATGCGCTGTACAACGGCTGGACCATCGACGCAGTCACGCGCGCGCAGTGCGCGCAGTATGCTGAAAACGTGTATTTCGGCAAGCCCAGCGGCTTGATGGACCAGATGGCGTCCAGCAACGGCAGCCTGATCGCCATCGATTTTGAGAAAGCCGACCCGAAGATCGAGGTCATTCCCTATGACTTCGCCGCCCGGGGGTTCGCGCTGGCCGTCGTAAGCACCGGCGGCAGCCACGACGATCTGACCCACTGCTACGCCGCCATCCCGCAGGAGATGCGCGCCGTGGCACGGTACTTCGGCAAATCCGTGCTGCGCGAGGTGCCAGAGGCCGCCTTCTTCCAAGGCATTCCCGCGCTGCGCAAGGCGCTTCCGGCGGAACTCCGCGACCGCGCCATCCTGCGCGCGCAGCACTTTTATGACGAGAACGAGCGCGTGGACCAGATGGTTGCGGCGCTGCGCCGGGATGATCTGCAGGCGTTTCTGCAGGGGATTATCGCCTCCGGCCGCAGCAGTATGACGTATCTGCAGAATATCTACGCGGCACCCGAGCGGCAGGAGATGACACTCGCGCTGATGATCGCCGAAAAGCTCTTAACCGGCAAAGGCGCATGGCGCATCCACGGCGGCGGCTTTGCGGGCACGACGCTGAACTTCGTTCCGCTCTCCATACTGCCGGAGTTCGTGCGGGAGATGGAAGCGGTGTTTGGCAAAAGCTCCGCCACCGTTTTGGATATCCGCCCGCAGGGCGCGGCGGTGATCAGGCTTTAAGAAAAGTGATCGCATTTACGAAAACTCCCTCACGAAATCCGTGAGGGAGTTACTCATTGAGGCTATATAGCAGTCATCCCCGCCGGTTGCACATCCACAGCATCGGATCGCTGCCCTGGAGCTTGG
>JBDRTL010000297.1:0-2208 GCA_043824045.1 Bacillota bacterium | reverse complement strand
CTCCGGCGCGAACCTGTGCATTAACCTCACCAGGCCTGAAAGAGTTAGCCCGTTTTTCAACCCGCCCGGCGCGCGGGGTGAAGATACGTTTCTGAGTACCTGCTTAAGTGAGCGAAGGGTATTGCGGGTTCCCTGCTATACGTTTCATGACGGTTTTTCCACCTATAACCATTTGTTGGACGGCGTGCTTCCCATTACGCTCAAGTATATTCAGGCGGATTCAGAGCCAATCGCCACGCGCTTTTACCTTGCGTGTATCGGATGGATACGGTATAAACCGCTGCTGTTGTATATTACGCAGCGGGAGCATTATGCGGAGAAAATAAACGGGATGCGCGATCGGCTTTCAGCCACTCTGCCCAGTATTTGCGCATATTTCGGACGCGATGATTTCATGAATATCCAAAAAGAACTGGAGCGTTATCATAGAAATGTGAAAAAGCACTATCAGGAATTTATGGGTTCACAGGAAACTTGGAGCAGGATTTGCAAATTCCTTGGGAACAGACCGCAAAAGCGGCAATGAGATATGCTCCGCATTGTGCGCGTTTCTGTCGGCATGACAATAACGCCCGAATGCGCTTATGAACTTTGGAGTATGCTGACGATCTTGTCCGGATCGGTGGCTGCCCCCGTGCATTGAAAATGCTGTAAAACATGGAAGCTCACTCTGTGAGCCTTGCAAAAATACCGCCGATTATGGTAGCATGAACTGAACCGGCGTATCCATCTTTGCGCGGTGAAAGAGGCGATGACGATGAATGACAAACGGCATGAGATTGTGCTCAATCTGCCCGCGGACCAGGAGTTTGTGCTCCTTGCGCGGATGGCGCTGTGCGGGCTTGGCATGATCGGCGGGCTCGACGTGGGGCTGATCGACGACGTGCGCGCGGCCACCGACGAGTGCTGCGATTGCCTGATGCACCAGTCTCAAAAAGCGGAACGGATTGAACTCAAGGCGTGGCTGGACGGCGGACGCCTGTATTGCTGTTTCAAGGCGACCCGCGCGGACGAAGCGCTTGCAGGCCCCCACAGCGACCGGGAAGTCAGCCGCTGCGTGCTCGAAACCCTGATGCCGGACGTAACCATCCTAAACGATGCATGCGGCGTGGGATCGATCGGTTTTTCGCTTCCGCTGTAAGGGGACACAGACATGACGAACGATGAACGGATGGGCGCGCTGTTTCAGGAATACGCGGATACCCGTGCCGTCCATATCAGAGACGAGCTGGTCGAAGGCTATCTGCCGTTGGCCAAAGCCGTCGCGCGCCGCTTTGAGGGCAGGGGCATCGAGGGTGAAGACCTGCAGCAGGTAGCAAGCATGGCGCTTTTAAAGGCGGTGGAGCGCTTCGATGTAAGCCGCGGTTTCCGGTTTGTGACCTATGCCGTGCCCACCATCGCCGGCGACGTGCGCAACTACATCCGCGACAAGACCGGCAGTATGCGCATGCCGCGCGACCTGCGCCAGAAGCTCTACCACATGCAGCTGATGCGCGAGCAGTTTGAACGCGAGAACCTCCGCGAGCCATCCGCCAGGGAACTGGCGCAGGCCATGCAGGTCACGCCGGACGAGCTTTTAATGCTTCTGGACATGCGCAAACAGACCGACGTGCTCTCGCTGGACGCGCCGGCCAGCGAGGACAGCGCTTCGGAAATCGGCGCGATGCTGGGCATGGAGGACGGGGGATACGAGCAGGTGGAGCATTCCCAGTGGATGAACTGGATTTTTTCCAAAGTGGACGATAAAGAACGCAAGCTTTTAACCCTCCGCTATGCCCAGCGCCTCGGACAGCGGGAGGTGGCCAGGCAGCTGGGCGTATCGCAGATGCAGGTGTCCCGCATGGAACGGCGTGTGCTCCAAAGGCTGCGCGCGATTGAGGAAAGCAGAGCGTAACGGAAAGATTTTCACGCAAGGAGGCGCGCGATGCAGCAAGGCGGCAACCAGGGGCCATATCCGCCCGATTCATGGATACAGAATATGACGCCCGAGCAGTACGCGCAGTGGCGCGCGGCAAACGGCTATCCGCCCGTGCAGCAGATGCCGCCTCCCGTAAACCAGCCTCCGATGTCAAGCGAGCAGTGGGCGGCGATGCAGGCGGCGCAGCTTCAAATGTCGCCGCAGGAGCTGATGGAATGGCAGGCGATGCAGCAGGCGAAGGCGGAGCTTGCGCGCAAAAACGAAAAAAAGCGCAGGCGGCAGCAGCGGCG
>JBDRTL010000296.1:0-2319 GCA_043824045.1 Bacillota bacterium | reverse complement strand
GCTCCATGTCACGGCCAGCGCGGCTTCGCCCGCCGCCATTTTATCCTTGATTTCGTCCACCTGATACGCCTTCACGATGCCGTCTTTCTTTTGTTTGATAAGCAAGTCTTTTGCTTCGTAAAGCTCCAGCGGGTTGCGGGTGTTCATGGAATAGCCCAGGTATTTGAGCGCCAGTCCGATGCTGTCGCGGGGTGAATCGAGCATCAGCACGTTTTTCTGGTACTGCGGATCAAACAGCGTGCACCAGCTCGTCACAGGCTCGGCAACCATCGTGGTATTGTACAGGATGCCGACCGTTCCCCACATGTATGGAACGCTGTGCAGGTTTCCGGGATCATATGCGGGGTCAAGCAGATTTTCCTCGATATACTGCAGGTTGGGAATGTTGTCAAAGTTCAGCTCCGCCAGCAAGCCCTCGCTGATCATCCGTTCGATCGCGTAATCCGAAGGAAACACAACGTCGAAGGACTGCGGAGAATTGCGGACTTTTACCAGCATATCCTCGTTGGTGGTGAAATTCATCATGTTGACCTTGATTCCGGTTTCCGCTTCAAACATATCCAGAACATCTTCGTTGATATAGTCTTCCCAATTGAAGACATTCACAACGCCCTGCGCCAGGCTTGTGCCCGCAAGGCACAGGAGCAGTACGAGCAGCAGAGAGAAAACAGATTTTTTCATGTGGTTGTCCTCCAAAATGCTTATTATAAACGCGGATGCGTTTACTTCATCGTTGTTCGGCGCGCGCCGCGCGTCGGTTGATTAAAAGCAGAAGCACGAGCAGGGACAGGAACATCAGCGCGCTCAGGGCGTTCAGAGTCGGCTCTATTCCGATGCGCGCCTTGGAATAGATGAGCGTGGACAGGTTTTGCACCATCGGGCTTGTGGTGAAATAGCTGATCACGAAATCGTCCAGCGAAAGGGTGAACGCAAGCAGGCATCCCGTAATGATGCCAGGCACGATCTGCGGCAGAATCACATGCAGCAGGGCATAGGAAGGCGTAGCGCCCAAATCCAGCGCGGCCTCGTACGTATGCTTGTTCATCTGCTTGAGCTTTGGCATGACGGACAGTATTACAAACGGCGTATTGAACGTGATATGCGCAAGCAGCATCGTGAAATACCCGCGCTCAATCCGTGCGAATGTGAAGAGGATCATCAGCGAAATGCCGGTCACGATGTCGGGCATGGTCATGGGCAGCGTGGTCATCGTCATCATAAAGCCCTGCGGCCGCCTGCGCATGGCGTGAATACCGATGGCTGCCAGCGTGCCCAGAACGGTTGCGATTACGGCGGCGATGACCGCGACGGTCAGCGTGACGTACAGTGCTTTGAGGATCGCCTCGTCCCGGAACAAATCCGCATACCAATGCAGGGAAAAGCCCTCCCATACGGCGCGGCTCTTGCCCGCGTTGAAGCTGTAGAAAATCAGCACGACAATCGGAAGGTACAGAAAAAAGAGAATCAACAGAAGGTACAGGCGCTTGATGATCCTGTTCATACGATGCCGCTCCCTTCACCCTCGGGATCAGCCCTGCGTAATATGCCCAGGCTAAACAGAATCAGCACCATCATCACCAGGCTCAGCGCACTGCCAAGGTTCCAGTTGCCCTGATACAGGAACCGGTTTTCGATCAGGTCGCCGAACATCATCGTGTTTCCGCCGCCGAGAATGCGGGGGATGAAGAACGTCGTAACCGACGGCATGAACACCATCGTGATGCCGGAAACGACGCCGGGGATGCTGAGCGGCACCGTGACCCTCCAGAACGTGCGGATCGGGCTTGCGCCAAGATCCTGCGCGGCTTCCAGCAGCCGGAAATCCATCTTGGTCAGCGCGGTATAGATGGGGAAGACCATGAACGGCAGGAAGTTGTAGACCATGCCCAGCAGCACGGCGGTATTGTTGTACATCAGCTGGACATGCGGCAGGCCGAACGCTTTGAAAAGCGTATTGATCAGCCCGCTGTCCTCCAATAGCGACATCCACGCGATGGTGCGCAAAAGGAAGTTCATCCACATCGGAATGACGAACAGGACGACGATGATCGCGCCGTACTTTATATTCCGGTCTGCCATGAAGTACGCGGCGGGATATCCGAAAAACAGGCAGATGAGCGTGCATAAGAGCGCCATCCACAGCGAGTAGACGAGGATGCCGATGTTCACGGTGCCGCGCGTGATCAGCACCTCATACTCCGGCCCCATCTGTTTATAGAGCTGGTTGACGGAGTAATTGCTGTCCCAGAAGTTCTTAAAATTGTCAAGCGTAAGCGCGCCGCTTGAATCCGTAAGCGCGTAATAGGAGATCAGCAGCAC
>JBDRTL010000295.1:0-11041 GCA_043824045.1 Bacillota bacterium | reverse complement strand
GTATGCGACCGGGTATGGCAATCCCTACGGAGAGATGAATCAGCCGTTCACGGGCGCGCCGCTGCCGCAGATGCCGCCGCTGGCAAACGCCACTGCTCCGTCGCAGCAGATGAACGCAAGTCCCAGAGCGCAGGGCTATGTGCCGCCGGCGGTGCTGCACGCGGAGCAAGCCGCGCCGTTTGCCGCGCAGCACAACGCCGCGCCGCAGGGAATGGCGTTTCAGCCCTACGCGCAGCCTGCCTTTTCCGCGCAGCCGCCCATGGGCGGGCAAAACGCGCTGATGGACGGTTACTCCGGCTATCAGGGCGGCAGCCAGCCGCCTGCGCAGCCGCCCGGCCGGCAAAACAGGCCGCCTGTCAATATCGACAACTGGCTGAAAATGCTGCTGTATATCGTGCTTCCGGTGACGTTCGTGCTGTGCATCGCGCTTCCCGGCGAGTTTGACATTCTGCGCTACCTGTTTATGACGATCTGCGCGGCCTCGGTCGGGATGCTCTGGTACAGGCAGTCGTTCTCGTCATCGCTTCGCACGGGAATCACCATCGGCTACGGGCTGATGTGCATCATCGTGATTGTGGCGATGCTGTCCGGTTCGAACAGCGACATCATCCAGGGCGGCCCGAATATTACCGCACAGCCGACCCCGGTGATTACGGACGAACCATCGTCCGCTGCGCTTGGGTACGCGCCGGACCAGGCGCCGGTCACCACACCGCCCGCGGAGACCGCTCCGTCGGATACCGAGGCGGGGCTGCGGCTGACGGCCTTCATGGATAACTGGAAAGTCAACCGCATTGAGGATATGCTCAGCTGCGTAATGCCCTCCTGGCGGAACGCGCAGACCGATCCGGCAGCCGCGCTGTTTATCATCATCTCCAACCGCACACCGCTGGAATACGAGATCGAATCGATTTCAGGCGGATCCGGCGATACGTCGCGCTCCATCACCATGAGCGCAACGATTGATAAGAACAACGGCAACGATCCCGTGCGGTACCGTTTTGTCATCCTGCTGGATAAGGAGGAGGGGGATTGGTACGTCGATCCCAACTCGCTGTCCACCAACGATATCACGCAGGCCGAAGAGACCATCGCGCCGGACAATATCGACGCCATCTTTACCCTCGCGCCCCGTATGACGGTAACGCCCGTGCCGCCGGACAGCACGCTTCTTTACTACAACGCAAGCGGAGGCAAGTACTATCACGCCGATCCCGAGTGCAGTTCCGTAAACGCCAAATATCTGCCGATGGCGTCCTTCACCTATGGGGAATTAAACCAGGCGCCGTTCAGCGCGCTGCAGCCATGCCTGAAATGCAACGCTCCGACGCGGGGGAATTAATGATTGTTTAGAAAAAACGCCCCGACGCGTCGGGGCGTTTTTCATTTGGATTACAGCTTCTTTTGGTACTGTCTGTACGTACGGTAGTGCTTCGCGCCCGCGCGTTCCAGCGACAGGGCGCTCTGCAGGTTGGTTTCGTCGATGGCTGAAATCTCGATGGCCTGAATGCCGAGGGCTTTCGCGCGCTGGTACATCTTCAGCATCATCGCGGCGTTGACGGCCTTGTTGTGGAAATCCGGGGCGACAAACACCATGGAGCAGCGGGCCGAACGGATTTTATGGAAAATCCGCGCCACCCAGCCGAGGGGGAACAGGCGGCCGTTGATCATCTTGGCAAGCTGGGAGTAATCCGAAAACGCGACGGCGACGCCGACCATGCGGTCGCCCGCGTAGGCGATCACCGGCAGATCCGCCTTGGTATAACGCAGCAGCGATTTCAGTTCGTACAGCGTATCGTCGATCGTCGGGGGAATAATCTCGGAATCGGACGGCAGCGCTTTGGCGATCATGTTCGCCACGTCGCGCGCGAGCTGCTCCTGGTTGTCGGGCCGGATATCGGCGTATGTTACGCAAAACCCGAAGCGCTTCTGCGCCATATCGCTCAGTTTTTCATATGATTCGGCGGGGAACTCGTTCATCCGGAGAAGATAGGCGCGGTGGTCGCGGTACTTCGTGAACCCGTATTCCGTGAAGAAGTGGTGGTAGTACGGCGGATTGTAGGGATTGAACAGGGAATTGAGGCTGTCGAAGCCTTCGTATAATAACCCCTCAGTATAATCGTTAAAACCGGGTTCTTTGGGCCCGATCACGATTTTCATGCCCTGCTCTTTTAAGAAGTTCACCGCCGCGTCCAGCACCGCGCGGGCGTACTCCATGTTGTTTTCACTTTCGAACAACGCGATGTACCCGCGCTTTTGCTTCAGGCGCTCGTTGATGCGCTCGTCCACGCCGGCCAGCACCCGCGCCACGGGACGCTCGTCGTCATACGCCAGAAACAGGGCATGCGGGCCGTTGCGCCAGGGATTGTGCACGCCGATCAGGTGATGGAATTCCATGCGTTTCATCGGCGGCACCCAATAGGGATCCTTGCGATACAGGCGTCTGGGTAGCGCCAGAAACGCCCGGACGCCCTCCGGCGTCTTCTGGAGTGTTTCCACATGAATCATAACGATCTCTCCCTATGCTCAAAATGGGACGATGCGGCGTCAGGACAGGGTGGTTTCGATACGCTTAAGCAGTTCTTCACGCCCGGTTTGGTCTTGCGTTGAGAAGGGGACGATTTCCCAAGGTTGCGTTTGCATGGCGCGGCAGATGGGTGCGATGTGCTTCATGTGCGCGCCGCGGCTGATTTTATCCGCCTTGGTGGCGACCACGATAAACGGAATGCCGGCGCCGCGGTAAAACGCGGCCATGGCGATATCGTCCCGGGTGGGCTCGTGCCGTATGTCCACCAGCTGCAGCGCGAGTTTAAGCTTCGTGCTTTTCCTAAAATAGTTCTCCATCATCTCGCCCCAGCGCTTCTTTTCCGCCTGGTTCACCTTGGCGAAGCCATAGCCCGGAAGGTCCACGAGATGAAAGGAATCGTTGATGAGAAATACGTTGATCAGGCGCGTTTTGCCGGGCGAGCCGGATGTTTTGCATAGCTTTTTCTGGCGGCAGAGCGTATTGATCAACGAGCTTTTGCCTACGTTGCTGCGGCCGACCACCGCAATCTGCGGCAGGGTAATCGGGGGATTCTCATGATACTCGGCCATGCTCAAGACAAACACGGCATCCTTAATAAACATGCTTATGCCCTGGGATAGGGTACGTGTTCATTGCGGCCGATGGGCGCGGCCAGCGCGCCGAACTCGCACAGGACGGGCTTATGCATGGGTACGGCCGTCAGCGCGTGGGCGAGGACTTCCGTCATCTGTTCCACAAGAACCACGCGTATCTTTTTGAGCACGTCGTCTGGAATATCCTCCAGATCTTTCACGTTGCTTTTGGGAATCAGCACTTCTTTCAGGTTGGCGCGGTTGGCGGCCAGGAGCTTTTCCTTCAGGCCGCCGATGGGCAGCACGCGGCCGCGCAGGGTGATTTCGCCGGTCATGGCAACGTCCTGCCGGACGGGGATGCAGAGCACGGCGCTCACAAGCGCGGTGGTCATCGCGATGCCCGCCGAAGGCCCGTCCTTGGGCACGGCGCCTTCGGGAACGTGGAAATGAATATCATGTTCCTTGAAGTACTCCGCGGGGATGCCCCAGGTTTCCGCGTGTGTACGCACCCAGGAGAGCGCGGCTTTTGCGCTTTCCTGCATGACGTCGCCGAGCTTGCCGGTCAGCTGCAGGGCGCCGTTGCCTTGCATGATGGAGCACTCCACCGACAGCGTTTCGCCGCCGACTGCCGTGACAGCCAGGCCGTTGACGATGCCGACCAGATCCACTTTTTCGAGGCCCTCCCGCATATAACGGGGCGCGCCCAGGTATTCCTTGAGCTTTGCGCTGGTAATATTAACGGACGTCGCCGGCGAATCGAGGATCTCCACGGCGGCTTTGCGCGTGAGCCTTGCGATCTGCCGCTCCAGCGTGCGTACGCCGGCCTCGCGGGTATAGCCGTCGATCAATTTGGCAATCACGGGATTGGACATCCGGATGCTGTCTGCGCTCATGCCGTGTTCTTTGACCTGCTTGGGCAGAAGGTGCCTGGACGCGATTTTGAGTTTGTCAAGCTCCGTGTAGCTGGGAACTTCGATGATTTCCAGCCGGTCCAGAAGCGCGGGGGGGATGGAATCGACGGTGTTGGCCGTGGTGATGAACATCACGCGGCTCAAATCCACCGGCAGTTCCATATAGTGGTCGCGGAAGGCGTTGTTCTGCTCGCCGTCGAGCACTTCCAACATCGCCGCCGCGGGGTTGCCGCGGAAGTCGCTGGACATCTTGTCGATTTCATCAAACAGGAATACGGGGTTCATGGTGCCCGCCTGTTTGAGCCCGGCGATAATCCGACCGGGAATCGCGCCTACGTAGGTGCGCCGGTGGCCGCGGATTTCCGCTTCGTCGCGCACGCCGCCCAGTGACATCTGCACGAACTTGCGGCCGACGGCTTCCGCCACGGCGCGCACGATGCTGGTCTTCCCGACGCCGGGAGGGCCGACAAAGCAGAGGATGGGGCCTTTCATGTCCTTCTTCATGCGCAGCACCGCAAGGTATTCGATGATGCGGTCCTTCACGTCCCTGAGGCCGTAATGGTCGCGGTCTAAAATCTTTCGCGCATGCTTCAGGTTTAGATTGTCTTCGGTAGTCACGCCCCACGGGATATCGAGAATCCACTCCACGTAGGTGCGGCTGATGCTGACCTCGGGCGTGCCTGGCATCATATGGGACAGCCGTTCCAGCTCGCGCTCGGCCTTCTGGCGGGATTCGTCGTTGAGCGGCGTTTTTTGCATCTTCTCGCGGAGTTCCTCCACATCGGTGGCGTCCTTGTCGCCCAGCTCCGTCTGGATGGCCTTGATCTGCTCGCGCAGATAGAAATCCTTCTGGTTTTTCTCGATCTGCAGCTTGATTCGCGCCTGGATGTTCTTTTCCAGCTCGCTGAGTTCGGTTTCCCGAAGCAGGATGGTGCAGAGCTTTTCCAGCCTTTTCTGCACGTTGGTGATCTCCAAAAGCTCCTGCCGGTCCGAAAACTGGGTGAGGGCGTTGGCGGCGATCACGTCCGCAAGCTGATCGGGCTTATGGATAGCCATCACGTTTTGCAGCGTTTCCTGCGATATGCGCATGCTCTGGGAACAGTATTCCTCAAAAATCGCATGCGTGGTGCGCACCAGCGCCTGCAGTTCGTCGGTTTCCTTGGGTTTGCGGTTGGAGACGACAGTCAGCTCGGCCAGGAGAAACGGTTCGTCCTGTACGATCTGCCTGAGCCTGGCGCGCTTCTCGCCCGCGACGAGCACGCGGAGGCTGTCGCCGGGGAGATTGAGCACCTGTTTGACCTTGGCAATGGTACCTACTGCATACAGATCATTGAGCGTTGGGGAGTCGACATCAGCGTCGCGCTGCGCAACCAAAAAGATGCGCTGGTCTTCGAGCATCGCTTTTTCCAGTGCGGACACGCTCTTGGCGCGCCCCACGTCAAAGTGCAGCACCATATGCGGAAAGACCATTGTGCCTCTGAGCGGTAAAACGGGGAGGCGGGTCAATGGCTTTTGTCGCGTGGCCTGTATCATGGTTTTCCTCCTTAAGTGGGGAATCATCCGGCGTTGCTTTTCTTGACAGCCTGTTCCGGATGATGAAGGGTTCGTGGTTTTCGTATGGGTTCGTCGCTGTGCAAAAGCTGCGGTTTTTCTTCGCCGCTCACGCATTTGGCGGTGATCAGGCACTGCGCGACGTCGCTGCGGCTGGGCAGTTCAAACATCGTATCCAGCATCAGCTTTTCGATAATGGAACGCAAGCCGCGCGCGCCGCTGCGGCGTTCCATGGATTGCTTGGCGATCATTTTCAGCGCTTCGGGCTCAAACAGGAGCTCCACGCCGTCCAGATCCATCAGGTAGATGTACTGTTTCACCAGCGCATTCTTCGGCTCGGTCAGGATGCGGATGAGCTCTTCCTCGTCCAGCTGATTGAGCGAGACCACAATCGGTAATCTACCCACAAACTCGGGAATCAAACCGAATTTAATCAGATCTTCGGGGCGAACTTCCTTAAACAGCCTGCTCAGGTCTTTTTCAGACTTCAATTTCACTTCCGCGCCGAAGCCCAGCGTCTTTTTGCCGATGCGCTGCTGGACGATCGCTTCCAGCCCGTCGAACGCGCCGCCGCAGATGAACAGGATATTGGTGGTGTCGATCTGCAAAAACTCCTGATGGGGGTGCTTGCGCCCGCCCTGCGGGGGAACGTTGGCCACCGTGCCTTCGAGGATTTTAAGAAGCGTTTGCTGCACGCCCTCGCCGCTCACGTCGCGCGTAATGGAGGGGTTTTCTGACTTGCGGGCGATCTTGTCGATCTTGTCGATATAGATGATCCCGCGCTGCGCGGCCTTTATATCGTAATCCGCGTTCTGGATCAGCCGAAGCAGGATGTTTTCCACGTCCTCGCCGACGTACCCGGCTTCGGTCAGGCTGGTGGCGTCCGCGATGGCGAAGGGCACCTGCAGGATTTTGGCGAGCGTCTGCGCCAGAAAGGTCTTTCCGCAGCCGGTGGGCCCGAGCATCAGGATGTTGGACTTCTGCAGTTCCAGGTCGTCCGTCGGCGGGGGAGTCTCGATGCGTTTATAGTGGTTGTACACCGCGACGCTCAGGGTGCGCTTGGCGTCCTCCTGGCCGATGACATACTGGTCCAGGATTTCCTTGAGCTCCTTGGGGCGGGGCAGCTCCATGGCCGCGATTTCATCCGTCGATTGATAATCGTCGTGGATAATCTCGCTGCACAGCGCGATACACTCGTCGCAGATCTGCGCGTTGGGGCCAGCCACAAGCCGGCGTACCTGTTCGCTGGTTTTGTTGCAGAAGCTGCAGCGCTTCAGCTTGGGGAGGTTGGGGTTCATCGTATCGGACATGCGTTACTCCTTTTTCTTGCCCCGGGGTTCATAGATTTCGTCGATAATCCCGTACTCCAGCGCTTCCTGCGCGCCCATGAAGAAATCACGGTCGGCGTCCTTTTCCACCCGGCTGAGCGGCTGGCCGGTCATATCGGCCATCAAGCGGTTCATCTTCTGCTTCGTCTTTTGCAGCCATTCCGCGCGGATCTGCACGTCGGACGCCTGCCCGGACGCGCCGCCCAGCGGCTGGTGAATCATCACTTCGCTGTTGGGCAGCGCAAGCCGCTTGCCCTTTGCGCCCGCCATCAGCAGAAATGCGCCCATCGAGGCCGCCATGCCGATACACACGGTTCGCACGGGGGATTTGATGTAGTTCATCGTGTCGAAAATCGCCATGCCGGAGGTCACGCTGCCGCCGGGGCTGTTGATGTACAGGGAGATCTCGGCGTCCGGGTTATCCATTTCCAGAAACAGCATCTGCGCGACGACGACGTTGGCGACGGCGTCGTCGATCTCGCCGCCCAGAAAGACGATGCGGTCTTTCAAAAGGCGCGAGTAAATATCAAATGATCGCTCTCCGCGATTGGTTTGTTCGATGACCATGGGGATTAAATAACTCACTGTCTTCACTCCTGTCTTCCACAGTAAGGGATATCGTCGGATGGGTTACTCGTCTTTCGGTTTCTTCGCGGCCTTTTTAAGCGCGGCTTTCTTGGCTGGTTCCTCTTTTTTGGCCGTGTCCGCCTTTGTTTCCTTCTCATCCTTTACCACGGCGCTGTTCCACAGCATGTCCAACACGGCTGTGGTTTTGACGCGGTTTTCAAAGTACCCAAGCTGGTTTGCGTTTAATTCCTGCTTGAATTCCTCCGGCGGTTTGCCCATCGCGGCGGTGTATTCCTTAAGCAGCTCGTCCACCTTTTCGGGGCTGGCTTCGATGTTCTCCGCCTTGACAATCTCTGCAAGGACGAGCTCGGTCTTCAGATTGTTGCGCGCCTCCGAGCGGTACATGTCGCGCATCTGCGCTTCGGTCTGGCCGGTGAGCTCGAGGTATTTTTTCATGTTCAGGCCCTGCTGCTGCATGCGCCAGCCCATTTCCTTGAGCTGATCGTCCAGTTTCTCTTCCACCATCGGATCGGGAATATCGATCTCGGCGTTTTCGACGACTTTCTGCACCAGCGCTTGCCTGGCCTGCGCGGTTGCCTGCTCGCCGGCGGTTTCCTGCATCTTGTTTTTCAGGTCGTCGGTGTATTCTTTCAGCGTTTCAAATTCGCTGACGTCGGCGGCAAACTCGTCGTCGAGTTCCGGCAGTTCTTCGTGCGCAATCGCGTTGATCTTCACATGGAAAACGGCTTCCTTGCCTTTGAGGTCTTCGGCGTGGTAATCGGCGGGGAAGGTGACCGTCACGTTTTTTTCTTCACCGACGTTCATGCCGATCAGCTGCTCTTCAAAGCCGGGGATAAAGGACTGAGAGCCGATCACAAGCTTCTGGCCTTCGGCGGTGCCGCCGCTAAAGCTCACGCCGTCCACAGAGCCGGAATAATCCAGACTTACTTCGTCGCCGTCCTCCACGGGGCGGCCTTCGATCTCGACCTTCCGCGCCATCTGCTTTTGTTCGCGCAGCATGCGGGCGTCGAGTTCTTCTTTGGTTACGGTGTGCTGCGTACGGGTGATCTCCACGCCTTTATAGTCGCCCAGTTTGATTTCGGGATATACGAATATCTCGCAGCTGAACTTGACGTCTTTACCCTTTTCGATGGTTTCCACGTCGACATGCGGGCGGCTGACGGGATGCAGGTCTTCCTTTTCCACCGCCTCGAGGTAGGCGTCCGGAAAGAGGATCTCCATCGCGTCGTCGTGGAAGACCGAATCGCCGTACATGCGCTCAATCAGCTTGCGGGGCGCTTTTCCCTTGCGGAACCCCTGCACCTGAAAGCGGCCACGGTATTGAATATAGGCTTTTTGCACCGCTTCCTCAAAGGCTGAGGCCGGTGCCGTGAATGAGAGTTTGACTTTGTTGCCGGGTTGTTTCTCCACTGAATACTGCATGTTTATCCTCCGTATTGGGGTTATTCTGACATCGGCAGGCTTGGGAAAACCCAAACGTGCCGTACTGTTCAGTATATCATCTACTACTGGTATCTGCAAGCTTTCCGCATTGTTTGAAATGTAAACGTACGCTGTATTCGGCATGGGAATCGGCAGAGCGCTTTTCAAGGAAGCAAATATGTAGTATAATAAAATTTGAGGCACTTTCGGGAGCTGTCTTCAGAAGGGTGGGATGAGCCTGCTTAGCATGACGGGTTTTGGCCGGAGCCACAGCAGCCGCGACGGCCGCGAGATGTTCATGGAACTCAAATCTGTCAACCACCGGTATCTGGATATCAACTTCCGCATTCCCAAACCGCTTACCTTTCTGGAAGAACCGCTGCGCGAGATGGTCCGCGGAAGCGATATCAAGCGCGGGCATCTGGACATATCCGTAACGTACCGAAACGACCGCGGGGACGCAAAGACCATCACGCTGGACCGCGAACTGGTGTTTGCGTGCGCGCGCGAAACGCAGGAAATCGCGGACGCGCTCGGGAAGGACAGCCCCTCCGTATCCGAGCTCATCCGCCTTTGTGATGCGATATCGATCACGCAGGCGGAGGAAGACACGGACGAGGTCATAAAACTGGCGGAGGATGCGTTCCGGGAGGCGATGGCCGCCCTGCGGGCAATGCGGGAGAAAGAAGGCCGAATCCTGACGCATGACCTCCGGGGAAACCTGCAGGACGCGCAAACCGCCGCCGTGCGGATCAGTGAACTATCACCGAACGTACCGCAGGAATACCGCGAAAAACTGCTCAAGCGCCTGTCGGAATGGGACGTGGAAATTGCGGATCCCGCCCGCGTCGCGCAGGAGGTTGCCCTGATGGCGGACCGGAACGCGATCGACGAGGAACTGTCCCGCCTGCAAAGCCATTTTCTGCAGTTTGAAACGTGCTTTGCGCAGGGCGGGGAAGTGGGCCGCAGAATGGATTTCCTGTTGCAGGAGATGAACCGCGAAATCAACACTATCGGATCCAAAGCGCTAAACGCGGAGATTTCGGGCTGCGTGGTGACGATGAAATGCGTGCTGGAAAAGCTGCGTGAGCAGGTACAGAACATCGAATAAGGGGTTTGATCAATGAGGCTGATCAATATTGGCTTTGGGAACATGATCTGCATGGACCGAATCGTCGCCGTCGTCAATCCGGACAGCGCGCCGGTGAAGCGGCTTATCCAGGAGGCGCGGGACGAAAAGCGGTTGATGGACGCCACGCAGGGCAGGCGAACCCGCGCCGTGATCATGATGAGCAGCAACCAAATCGTGCTCTCTGCCATCCAGCCGGAAACGATCGCAAGCCGCGCTTACAGCAAAGAATGCGAACCGCATACGGAGGAGAAGCAGGACTGATATGAGCATGACCGTAAAACGAAAGGGAATGTTGCTGATCATCTCCGGCCCGTCCGGCGCCGGGAAAGGCACGCTGTGCAAGATGCTGCTTGAGCGGGATAAAAGCTTCGCCTTTTCCTGCAGCGTCACCACGCGCGGGCCGCGCAACGGCGAAGTCGAAGGCGTCGATTACCGGTTTATCAACGAGGCGGAGTTTCAGCGGATGATCGAAGGCGACGAACTGCTGGAATACGCGACCGTCCACGGGCACCTGTATGGAACACCGAAAACGGAGGTTGACGAGCGGCTCAGGCAGTGCAGGAACGTGCTTCTGGACATCGATTCGCAGGGCGCGGCGAGCGTGATGCGGAAAACCCGGGATTACGTCAGCGTATTCGTGATCGCGCCGAGCTTTGAGGAACTTCGCAAACGCCTGGAAAAGCGCAACGCCGAGCGCCCCGCGGAAATCGAACGCCGGATGCGCAACGCGTACGACGAGATCCGCAAGATCGACATGTACCAGTATGTGATCATCAACGACGACGTGGACAGCGCGCTGATACAGCTGGAATGCATCGTAAACGCCGAGAAACTCAGAACCGTCCGGTTTTTGCCGATCATAGAGGAAGATTGAGGAGGAACAGGTATGGCCATTATCAAGCCGACGATCGTGGAATTATGCGAGAAGGTAGACAGCCGCTACACGCTGGTTGTCGCCGTCAGCAAACGCGCGAGGCAGCTGTTGGGCGGCGCGCAGCCTTTGATTGACG
>JBDRTL010000294.1:0-12936 GCA_043824045.1 Bacillota bacterium | reverse complement strand
CTCGTCATCAGCGAACACGGCCTGCCCGAGCTGCTCAGCTACCCGGGATATGTATTCACGGAGGTGGATCGCGCGTGAAACCGTCAGTGCACGAACTGGGCCGCGTGGTGCTCTCCAAACAGGGGCACGACAAGGGGAAGGCGTTTCTCGTGGTCGGCATCCCGGACGAAACGTACGTCCTGATCGCCGACGGGGACAGCCGCAAGCTTTTAAAACCCAAGAAGAAGCAGACAAAGCATTTGATCTCCACGCCCCATGTGGCGGCCGAAACCATCGATGCGATCCTCAAACAGACGCAAACCGCCGACAGCGATATCCGCAAAGCACTGAAGACCTATCTCAACGCAGACGATAAGCTTTCGCCGACAAGACAAGGAGGATAACGCATTTGTCTAAAAGCGACATCATTGAAATGGAAGGCACGGTCGTAGAAGCGCTACCAAACGCAATGTTCCAGGTGGAGCTGGCAGGCGGCCATAAAATTCTGGCCCATATCTCTGGCAAGATGCGCATGAATTTCATCCGCATATACCCCGGCGATAAGGTGACCATCGAATTATCACCCTACGACCTGACCCGCGGCCGCATCACCTGGCGCTCCAAAGGCTGAAAAGCCGTGCCCGGTCCTGTAAACGGCTGAACCAATGAATGGAGGTAACTGTTTATGAAAGTCCGTCCCTCGGTAAAACCGATTTGTGAGAAGTGCAAGATTATCAAGCGCAAAGGCCGCGTGATGATTATATGCGAGAATCCCCGCCACAAGCAGAGGCAGGGCTAACCATCCCGCTGAAAAAGCGCGATCTGCGGTGTCAGCATCGGGATGGCTCGGGCATCACTTACGAACGAGTAAGCTCAGCCCTCGCCACCCTTGCTTCCTAGCATATCACGCCTTTTGAGCAGGATGGAGACATCCCAAGTTAAGAGAAAATACGGTGCAGAGCCGTATGGCCGCCACTTTATTTGAACCAATTATCCGGACGGAGCGACGACGAGGCGCCACATCTTGTAGTTACTGTGAAAGCGGCAACTAACGCCGACGAAAACAAGCCGGCGGAACGAACAAATCATTGTCACCCAAGGATATTTGTGTTATAATTCCAAAGTTAGACTGTGTTTTTAATTCGCGGGCGGCTGCGCAGGCGGGAAACCGGATGCGACCGCAGGGAAAACAAGGTCTGACAACGTTGACAAAGCGCGTAAGAACGGCGTCCGCCGTCCCGATGCGCGCGGGGTCTTGGGCGGTTACCGCCGCCATGGCAAGAGACCCTCAGCCCCGAGGAGCCGCCGGACAGCGGCTCAAAGCAGGCGGGCAAACCAAAGCGCAGAAAAATCGCAAAAAGCGCCGCAAGGCGTTTGCGCGCGTTTTCCGCGGCAGCGGTTCCCCTGATATTATGGAGGTGTATTCCACACATGGCACGTATAGCAGGCGTCGACCTGCCCAATGAAAAGCGCGTGGAAGTAGGCTTGACCTACATCTTCGGCATCGGTCTGGCCACGGCCCAGAGCATCCTGGATTCGACCGGAATCAACCCCGATACGCGCTGCAAGGATCTCAACGAAACGGAAGTCTCCAAACTCCGCGAATACATCGAGCGTCACGTAAAGGCAGAGGGCGATCTTCGCCGCGAGGTGTCCATGAACATCAAGCGGCTGATTGAGATCGGCTCTTATCGCGGCGTCCGTCATCGCCGCGGTTTGCCGGTGCGCGGCCAGAACACCAAAACCAACGCGCGGACCCGCAAGGGGCCCAAGCGCACCGTCGCAGGAAAGAAAAAGACCATTTGATCGTAAGATTGCTATTTGAGCATGGAGGGAGTTTCAACGAATGGCACCTAAGCAAAAGCTGAAAAGGGTATCGCGCAAAAAGCGTGAAAAGAAGCTTGTCGAACGCGGCACAGCGCATATCCGTTCTTCGTTTAACAACACTATCGTCACGCTGACCGATCCCAAGGGCAACGCCCTGTCGTGGGCGAGCGCCGGCGGGCTTGGCTTCCGCGGAAGCAAGAAATCCACGCCGTTTGCCGCGCAGATGGCCGCCGAAACCGCCGCGAAAGCCGCGATGGAATTCGGCCTGAAAACCGTCGAAGTGTTCGTCAAAGGCCCCGGCTCCGGCCGCGAGGCCGCTATCCGGAGCCTGCAGGCCGCGGGCCTGGAAGTCAACATGATCAAGGACGTGACGCCCATTCCCCACAACGGATGCCGTCCGCCCAAGCGCAGAAGGGTGTAAGGAGGTACAAAGAATATGGCAAGATATACCGATTCCGTATGCCGTTTGTGCCGCCGCGAGGGCACCAAGCTCTTTTTAAAGGGCGAGAAGTGCTTCTCTTCCAAGTGCGCACAGGAAAGTAGGCCCACGCCTCCCGGCCAGCACGGTCAGGCGCGCGCGCGCAAGCCATCGGAGTATGGCCTGCAGCTGCGCGAAAAACAGAAGGCCCGCCGCGCTTACGGCATGATGGAGGGCCAGTTCCACCGCACGTTTAAAAAGGCGGAAGGCATGAAGGGCATCACGGGAGATAACCTGCTGCAGCTTCTGGAACGCCGCCTGGACAGCGTGGTCTACCGCAGCGGTCTGGCAGCCAGCCGCGCGCAGGCGCGCCAGTTCGTTTGCCACGGCCTGATTACCGTCAATGGCAAAAAGGTGGACATTCCGTCGTACATCACCGATGTCGGCGACCTGATCGGCATTAAGGAAACCCGCAAGGACATCGAACATTTCAAGATTGTCAAAGAGGGGATCAGCCGCGTTGTGCCCAAGTGGATCACAACGAACGCGGATGCGCTGACCGCGAAAATTGAAGCGATGCCCCAGCGGGAGGATATCGATCTCACCTTGCAGGAAAACATGATCGTCGAGTTCTACTCTCGTTAACCGACCGGCTCAAATGAGGAGGGTACAACCATGATCGAAATTGAGAAAGCGCGAATCGAATGCGTTGAAGCAAGCGCCGACAATACCTACGGCCGGTTTGTGATCGAACCGCTGGAAAGCGGCTTCGGAAATACGCTGGGCAACGCGCTGCGCCGCGTACTGTTATCCTCGCTGCCCGGCGCCGCGATTACCAACATCCAGATCGACGGCATTATGCACGAGTTCACCACCATCCCCGGCGTTGTGGAAGACGTGACCGAGCTGATTTTAAACTTAAAGCAGCTGAGCTTTAAAATGTACACCGATCAGCCCAAAACCGTCATCATGGACGTGAAGGGGCCGATGGAATTCAAGTCCGGCGATATTCCGATGGACGACGAGATGGAGATGTCCAACCCCGATCTGCACATCGCCACGCTCAACGGGGACGCGCATCTGCGCCTGACCCTGACCATGGAAAAGGGCCGCGGCTATGTGAGCGCCGAGCGCAACAAGGCGCACGCGATGCCCATCGGCGTCATCCCGATCGATTCCATCTTCACGCCGGTCCGCAAGGTGAACTACACCATTGAGGATACGCGTGTCGGCAACGTGACGGACTACGACAAGCTGACGCTTGACGTGTGGACGAACGGCACCGTGATCCCCGACGAGGCGATTTCCACCGCCGCCAAGATCTTAACCGAGCACCTGAGCCTCTTTGTCAGCCTGACCGACCAGGTGATGCCCGTCACCTTCACCGATCAGGAAGACGACAAGCGCGAAAAGGTGCTGGAGATGACGATTGAGGAGCTGGACCTGAGCGTGCGCGCCTACAATTGCCTCAAACGCGCCGGTATCAACACCGTGTCCGAGCTCGTGCAGCGCAACCAGGAAGACATGATGAAGGTGCGCAACCTCGGCCGCAAGAGCCTGGAAGAGGTTGAACAGAAGCTGCAGGCGCTCGGCCTCTCGCTCAAACCCAGCGAGGAATAATCCTTCAAGATGAATAGTCCTACCACAAGGAGGAACCCGATATGGCACAACGAAAACTTGGCCGGCCCGCCAAGGAGCGCAAAGCGCTGATCCGCAATCAGGTCACCAACCTGATCTGGTACGGCCGGATTGAAACCACGGAGGCGCGCGCCAAGGAAGTGCGCCGCGCCGCCGAGCATCTGATTACACTGGCTGTGAAGGAGTGCGACAACACCGTCGACGTCCAGAAGCAGACCCATAACGAAAAGGGCCAGATCGTCTCGCTGGACGTCGTCAACGACGCCCCCGGCAAGCTGACCGCCCGCCGCGTGATGCTTTCCTACCTGTATCCGATGCGGGAACTTCGCGGCAAGGACGAGGACAAGGAAGATTTCGTCGAGCGCACCAAGGATAACAAGTTTCCCGTGGTGGAGAAGCTCTTCCGCGAATACGGCCCCCGGTTTAAGAAGCGCAACGAAGAAAAGAAGTGCGCCGGCGGCTATACGCGAATCTACAAAAAAGGTCCCCGCCGAGGTGACGCGGCGGAAATCTGCGTCATCGAAATCATCTAGCAGCCTGCTGAAAATACCTGATCTACTTTGTCAGCATCAAGAGGCAACGGCATCACTTACAAAAAAAGTAAGCTCAGCCATTGCCGCTTTCGCTTTCGCGTATCTCAGGCATTTTGAGCAGGCTGCACCCCAGTCCGCTTATAAGGCCCGACTTGCTATTGCGGCCCCGCCCTTCGAAATGTTGGGCGGGGCTACGCGCTTCATCTGCTTCGCAGATTTCTGGCGCTAGTCGGGCTTCGCCCTTCCTTATTGTCAGCTACAAAAGGCAAGTGGCATCACTTACGTAACGAGTAGGCTCAGCCACTTGCCTTTTTTGCTTCCTAGCATCTCAGGTCTTCTAAGCAGGCTGGTTCCAGCCTGCCTATAAAAGCCTGATCTGCCGACTGGCATGGTGGTGTATGAATCGAAAACCTGGAACGCCTTGAAGCCTGTTTATGCGCCGGATGCCGTTCGTTCCGCCTCCGCGCACATGAGCAGAAATGCGCCGACGCCGTGGAGGTCGTTTGTGCAGCGCTTGCGGTTGCAGTAAAAGGCGTAGTCGCCGATCCACGTGCCTTCGCAGATGTCGTTGATTAAAAGGTTGTCGCCATCGTATGTGAGGCGACCGATAATACCGGACACAGCTTTTTTTGCGGCTTCCAGTGTTTGCGGGGGCAGCACGCCCGTGCGTACGGCCTTGCAGATGGCGGCGGCATAGAGGCAGGAGCAGGAGGTTTCCAGCCAGTTGCCGGGCTGCCCGCCTTTGTCTACCACCTGGTACCATAACCCGGTTTCTTCATCCTGATACGGCAGGAGCGAAAGCAGCAGATCGCGCGTGATGCGCCCGAGCGTATCGCGTTGTTTGCCCTGCATGCAGTCCATTACGTTAAGAAGAGCCACGGGTACCCAGCCCATCGCGCGCCCCCAGAACTCCGGCGAACAGCCGGTTTCGGGGTTCGCCCACGCGTGGCGCTTCTGCAGATCCACGGCGTGGTACCAAAGCCCGGTTTTTTCGTCCCGCGTGAGCTTCTCCATCAGCTCGGCCTGCAGCGCCGCCACGTCCAGCAGCTCGGGGCGGCCGAACGCAGCGGCGTACTGCGCGATGAACGGCCCCGCCATATACAGCCCGTCCAGCCACATCTGGTCCCGCCCCATGGCGTTGTGCCAGAAACCGCCCAGGCTGTTTTTGGGAGAGTGTTCATAAAACCAGAGGATCGTATCCATCGCGCTTTTGTAGCGCCCGTCCCGCGTGGCCGCGTATAGCGGAAACAACAGCACGCCCGGCTGCAGATCATCCAGCTGCCCCGGGTTGAAGTTCACGATGTCCCCGTATTCGTTGACAAGGGAATCCACCCATGCCCTGACATACGAAAACAGACGTTCCTCACCCGACAGCCGATAGGTTTCGAGCATGCCCGACAGAAACACCCCCTGATGATAATGAAACCTGCCGGCGGGCGGCAGGCATTCGGGGGCGAATTTCCGCATCATGGTGTCGCAGGCGGCGAGCGCGTAGTCCAGCGGCCGTTTTCCGTTTATGTGGAAGCTTTGCATGCGTACTCTCCTTGATGAAAAGGAACCGGGAATCACTCATCGATTCCCGTACATCTGCTCGTAATAATTGCGGTATTCGCCGCTGACGATGGGCGTGAGCCACGCCGTGTTGTCCTGGTACCACCGGATGGTTTTCTGGATGCCGTCGGCAAACTTCGTTTCCGGCAGCCAGCCGAGCTCTCTTTTGATCTTCGCGGGGTCGATCGCGTAGCGCAGGTCGTGACCCTTGCGGTCGGATACGTAGGTGATCAGGCTTTCGGGTTTATGGAGCGCCTTGCAGATCAGCTTCACGACGTCGATGTTGCGCAGCTCGTTGTGCCCGCCGATATTATAGACCTCGCCGATCTTCCCGAAGCGGACGATCAGATCGATGGCCTTGCAGTGGTCGTCCACGTACAGCCAGTCGCGCACGTTCAACCCCTCGCCGTACACGGGCAGCGGCTTATCGTGCATGCAGTTGACGATCATCAGCGGAATCATCTTCTCGGGAAACTGGTAGGGGCCGTAGTTGTTGGAGCAGCGGGAAATGGTCGCCGGCAGACCGAAGGTGCGGCAGTAGGCCAGCACCATGAGGTCCGCGGCCGCTTTCGAGGCCGAGTAGGGGCTGGAGGTATGGATGGGCGTTTCCTCGGTGAAGAGGAGATCGGGGCGGTTCAGCGGCAGGTCGCCGTAAACCTCGTCCGTCGATACCTGATGATAGCGCTTGACGTTAAATTTGCGGCAGGCGTCCATCAATACCTGCGTTCCCAGCACGTTGGTCAGCAAAAACACGTCGGGATACTCAATCGAGCGGTCCACGTGCGTTTCCGCCGCGAAGTTTACTACGGCGTCCGGCTTTTCCGCTTCGATCAGCGCATCAATAGCCGCGCGGTCGCAGATATCGGTTTTGTGGAAGCTGAACCTCGGGTCGTCCATCGCGGCCCGCAGCGTGGACAGGTTGCCCGCGTAGGTTAATTTATCAACGCAGACGATACGGTCGTGCGGATGCTTGTCCAGCATGTAATAGATGAAGTTTGCGCCGATAAATCCCGCGCCGCCGGTGACCAGAATTTTCATCGCGCTATTCCTCCCGCAATGTCAGGCTTTGCCGTTGCAGCCGAGTACGTGTAATATCTTGTGCCGCACCATGGAGCGGATGCCGTCGCGAGCGTCGGCGAGGTACTGGCGCGGGTCGAAGTGGCCGGGATGCTCGGCGAAATGCTTGCGCACCTCGGCGGTAAAGGCGAGGCGGAGGTCCGAATCGATGTTGATCTTGCATACGGCCATGGACGCGGCCCTGCGCAGCATCTCCTCGGGCACGCCCCGCGCGCCGGGCATGCTGCCGCCGAACGCGTTGATCATCGCCACATACTCGGGCACCACGCTGCTCGCGCCGTGGAGCACGATGGGGAAGCCCGGAAGGCGCCTGCCGACCTCTTCCAGGATATCAAAGCGCAGTTTCGGCTCGCCGGTAAACTTGAACGCGCCGTGGCTGGTGCCGATGGCGATGGCCAGGCTGTCGCATCCGGTGCGCTTGACGAACTCTTCCACCTCGTCGGGATGGGTATAGGAGCTGTCTTCCGAGGAAACGTGGATCTCGTCTTCCACGCCCGCCAGGCGGCCGAGCTCGGCCTCCACACAGACGTATTTCTTTTGGCTGTGGGCGTACTCCACCACCCTGCGCGTCTGGGCGATATTCTCTTTTAAGGGCAGATGGCTGCCGTCGATCATCACGCTGGTAAATCCGCCGTCGATGCAGCTTTTGGCGGTTTCAAAATCGGGGCCGTGGTCCAGGTGCACCGCGATGGGCAGGTCGGTGTCTTCCAGCGCGGCCTCGATCATTTTCATCAGATAGACATGCTTGGCGTACTTGCGCGCGCCCTTGCTCACCTGCAGAATAATCGGCGCGTTTTCCAGCTTCGCCGCCTCGGTAATCCCCTGGATGATCTCCATATTATTCACGTTAAAGGCGCCGATCGCGTATCCGCCCGCATAGGCTTTCCGGAACATCTCCTGCGTATTGACTAATGGCATTGGGAGAACCTCCTCTTTCGAACTCGGTTTATTATAACATCCTTTCTGGGTTTCGTAAATCTTTGGCGCGCTTCTCGCGCCGTGTTTGAAACTATGTTATACTGGCGGAAAGGAGTGTGTGCGCGTGTTCAGACGATTGCTGGCGCTGTGCCTTTCGGGGCTTTTTTTGCTGACGGCTTCGGCGGCGTATGCCCAGGCAGTGCAGGAGACCGCCGCGCCCTTTGTGCCCGAAGACGAAGCGCTGATCATTGAAGACGACGTGCCGGACGACGGCATGGGCGAGATCGTCGGCACGGCCGACCGTGTGCCGCCCATCATCGAAGGGCTTGTGCCTTTATACTTCACGAAGATCAAGTTTTTAACCTCCAACGGCTATACCGCCACCATCCGCGCCGATCAGGACCAGACGTCGGAAGCGCTCGGCTATGCCAACAAGGGCGAGATCATCACCATCTATCAGGTGTATCCCGCCTATGTGCTGGCGGAGATCGAAGGCGTGGCGGGCTTTATCCTGCGCACCTGCATCGATGAAAACGTCACCGCGCTCGATCCGGTTTATACGCCGCCCTACGGCGTGACGTTAACGCGATACGTCGCTACGGTCACCGGTACCGCCAAGGTGTACGTCGATCCCGATACGCAAAGCGACGCCTTTCCCATCGAAGCCGGCAGGGGCAGCAGGGTGGCGATCCTCGACTTTGTCAACGGCTTTGCCAGGGTGCTCTACTGGCGCAGTTACGGCTATATTGACGCGGCGCTTCTGACCGGTCTCGCGGTGGTGTCGCCTACCGATTCGCCCATGAGCGCGAGCACACCGATCGCCGCGTTTTCCTCGTTTTTTGCCTACAACAACGGGGTCGAGCTCAACGACAGCCGCGTGAAGAATATCCAGCGCACCTGCGAGCTGATGACCCGCGTGATGCAGCCGGGAGAATCCCTTAACTTCAACGAGCAGATCGGCCCGTATCGAAAGGACAACGGCTATTTCCTCGCGCCCGTGCTGGTCAACGGCACCTCCAAGCCCGGCTACGGCGGCGGCACCTGCCAAAGCTCCTCTACGCTGTATAACACGCTGCGCCAGCTGCCGGGGATTACGATCCTCTACCGCCGCCCGCACGGCCCCGCCTGCGCCCGCTACCTGCCCATGCACCAGGATGCCGCCGTGGGCAACGATACCCTGAACTTCATCTTCCAAAACGACTACGATTTCGCCATCCGCATCCTCGCCGAATCCACCGGCGAAGGCGTGCTTACCATCCAGATTTTCAAGGCGGAGTAAGGACGTTAGGGATTTCATCCCTATAACCCTTGTCGGGGTTTTAGGGGCGAAGCCCCTATCGTTCCTTTATACCAGCTTTTTCTTCTTGCGTTTCGAAAGCACCACGGCGACCATCATGATCACTGTGACCACGTAGGGGGCCATGGCGGTGATATCGGCGGGGATATAGCGCTGGAGGCGGAGGCCCAGCGCGTCGATAAAGCCGAACAGGAGCGCGGCGAGGAACACGCGCGGGGGATTGCCGCCGCCGAAGATCACGCACGCCACGGCCACAAACCCGCGCGACGCGCTCATGTTTTCGGAAAACATGGTGAGGTAGCCAAGGCTCAGGTGCGCGCCGGAGAGCGAGGCAAGGATACCGCAGAGCACGGAGGCGATCAGCTTCATGCGGTCGGGGTTTTTGCCGCTGGCGCGCAGCGCTTCGGGCGCTTCGCCGGACGCCCGCAGGTGAAAGCCCAGCGGCGTTTTGTAGAGCATCAGCCAGCACAGGAACACCAAAATCCAGCTGACGTAGACCAGCAGCGTATTGCCGCTTAAAATCGTGCCGAGCACCGGGATATTTTCAAGCCACGGGAACCGAAGCGTGGGCAGCGGCACGATGGCGGAGCCGGAGAACGAGCCCTTCACGCCAAACAGCGTGCGCAGAAGAAACACGGTCAGCCCGCCCGCGAGGATGTTGATCGCCACGCCGATGACGAACTCGTCGCTTTTGAATTTAACGGTAAACAGATAATAGAAAAGCCCGAGCAGGATGCCGAGCACCGCCACAAACACGATGCCCATCACCCAGCTCCCGTACAGGTAGCTGCCCAGCACGGCGAAAAACGCGCCCATCAGCATCATGCCCTCGACGCCGATGTTCATAAAGCCCACACGTTCGGTCATCAGGCATCCCAGGGCGCACAGCACCACGGGCGTCGCGGTTCTGAGCGTGTTTTGCAACAGCAGGAGGTTGAATACGTCGCTCATACGCCCGCCTCCCTTGCGTGCGCCTTCACCCCGCGCTTTAATCTATAGGCTCGCAGCGACTGGCGGATGCCGCCTTCCGCCGCCATGAAGAAAATGATCACTGCCTGCACGATCAAAATCACTTCGCCGGAAATGCCCGCCGAAAGCTCCATCGCCGAACCGCCGATGGTAAGGATGGCGAAGAAAAAGCTCATCACGATCACGCCGAACGGATGATACCGCATGATCATCGCCACGAGCATGCCGTCGAAATAGTAGCCCGCGGACAGGTTGGTGATAAACCGCTTGTGGATGCCGAACACCTCGATCATTCCCACCAGCCCGCAGAGCATGCCCGAGATGACCATGCCCAAGATCATCAGCCTATCCGCGCGGATGCCGCCGTAGCGGGCAAAGCGGTCGTTTGTGCCCGTGATCTTCATCTCAAAACCCATGGTGGAGCGCGTCATCAGGTACCAGATCAGGATGGCGGCGGCGGCGGCGAGGAACACGCTGCCGTTTAAGTTGCTCAGCCGGATGAGCGGCGCGAAGGAGGTCAGCACGCTGTCCGTGCCGGACGATATGCCGCGCTCGGCGGTCTTCAGCGGCCCGTTGGTCAGAAAGCTGCAAAAATAAATGGCGGCGGAGTTCAGGAGGATGGTGGTCACCACCTCGTTGACCTTCAGCTTCACCTTGAGGATGCCGGGTATCCACGCGTAGAACCCGCCCGCGACCATCGCCGCGAGCAGCGCGCAGACGACAATCACCCACGCGGGCGCGCCGATCATTTTCGCGCCGACCACCGCGGCGGCGAGCCCGCCGAAGTATAATTGCCCCTCGCCGCCCACGTTGAAGATGCCCGCCTTGGCCGCGACGCTCATCGCAAGGCCGGTAAGGCAGAGCGTTGCGGCTTTCGAAAGCATGTTTCCAAACGCACGGGGCTTGCCAAGCGCGCCCTTGAACAGCGCGGTGTAGCACACTACGGGGTCGTACCCGCACAGCGCCATGATGCCCGCGCCGACCAGAAGCGCCAGCGCAATCGCGATCAAAAGCGACAGCAGGTACTGCGCGGTCAGCCTTTGCTTTGGCTTGATTGTCAGCAGCGCCCAAAGCGCCGGGAGTATGCGTAAATTGCTCATGCCCGCGCCTCCCGCCTGCCGCCGGTCATGTAGAAGCTGATCTCCTGCTTTCCGATTTCGCCGTTTACAAATTCGCCCGTCAGCCGCCCTTCGAACAGCGTCACCAGCCGGTCGGACAGGCGGAACAGCTCGTCCAGGTCCGCGCTCACCAAAAGGATGGCGCAGCCCGCGGCGCGCTTGTCCAGTATTTTTTCGTGGATGAACTCAATCGCGCCGATGTCCACGCCACGCGTAGGCTGGTTGATGATGAGCACGGGCGCGTCGAAGGAAAACTCCCGCGCGACGATCGCCTTTTGCATATTGCCGCCGGAGAGGCTGTTCATCGGCATCTCCACCCCGCCGGAGCGCACGTCAAACGCCTCTGAAAGCTCCCGTGCGTAGGCGAGGGCGCGGCGCTTCCTGAACTGGACGCCGAGCTTTCGAAACGCGCTTTGCCGCTGCCTTCCGACCAGCAGGTTTTCCATCAGCGTCGCCTCGGTGGAAAGCCCCGTGCGCATGCGGTCGGACGGGATAAAGCTCACGCCCCTGTCGCGGATCTCCCGCGGGCGCAGGCGGCTGATGTTTTGCCCGTTCAGGTACACCTCGCCGCCGGACTGCGGGCGCAGCCCCATGATGCACTCGGTAAGCTCCGTCTGTCCGTTGCCCTCCACGCCGCACACGCCCACGATCTCGCCCGCGCGCACGGTGAGGTCGATGCCCCGCACGGCTAAAAGCCCCCGGTCGTCCCGCGCCTGAAGCCCTTTCAGGGTCAGCACCTCGCGCCCCACCATCATCGCCGCGAGCCGCTTTTCATCGGTCTCCGCCGTGCGCACGATACCCGCGAGCTTCCCCTGCTTCATCACGCCAACGCGGTCGGAAAACTGCATCACCTCGTGCAGCTTGTGGGTGATCAAAATCACGGTCATGCCCTGTTCCCTGACGATTCCGCGCAGCACTTTGAACAGCTCGTCGCACTCGGCGGGGGAGAGCACGGCGGTCGGCTCGTCCAGCACCAATATATCCGCGCCGCGGTGCAGGGCCTTTAGAATCTCCACACGCTGCTGCAGCCCCACGCTCAAATCGTCCACTTTGTCTTCCGGGTTCACAGGCAAACCAAAGCGCCTGCCCAGGGCAAGCACCTCTCGGTTCAGCCGTTTCTGGTCGTAAAAGATCAGGTTTTTGGTCGGCTCCGAGCCTAGCGCGATGTTTTGCGCCACGGTGAAGCTCGGCACGAGCTTGAAATGCTGGTGCACCATGCCCACGCCCATCGCCATCGCGCGCATCGGGTCGTGGCGGGCGGAGATCTTCCGCCCCTTGATATACACGTCGCCCAGCGCCGGGCGCACAAGGCCGTAGAGCACGTTCATCAGCGTGGTTTTACCCGCACCGTTCTCGCCGACCAGCGCGAATGCCTCGCCGCTCCTAATATCCAGACTCACGTCGTCGTTGGCCAGCGCGCTTGGATACCGCACGGAGATATGCTCAAACCGGACGATGGGGGCGCGATCCGTCATGCCGTCACCTCACGCGTTATTTTATGTTCATTATACCGGAAGGGGGTAAAAAAGTAAAAAGAAAACAGCCGGATTGAACTGGCTGTTTAAAAGGATGCATTACCGGATATAGCGCACCTTGCTCCGGTCGTAGATG
>JBDRTL010000293.1:0-8479 GCA_043824045.1 Bacillota bacterium | reverse complement strand
AGGTCGGCAACTCGCGGATTGCGTCCGTGGACTTGAGCGGCCTGGTCACCGCATTAAAAGGCGGCACGACGACAGTTACCGTAACGACTGCCGACGGCAGCCGCAAGAGCGATACGGCCACCGTCCGCGTCGTCGTGCCGGTCACGGGCGTCACGTATCCGTATACCGATATCCGCGTCGGGCAGGAGCACTACGGCCACTTCACCGTCCGGCTGCATCCGTCCGACGCCACCATACCCGATATGACCTGGGTGACCGCCGATCCGGATATCGCCACTGTAACCGGCGATACCAACACCTTCAAAATCGTCGGCGGAAAGAACTTCGGGCGCACCACCGTAACCGGTACCACCGCGGACGGCGGCTATGCCATCACGCTCAACGTCAACATCGGCTCCCTCTACCGCGCCGTGACCGTGCGGAAACTGGAAATCCGCAGCGGCAAGCCGTACATCACCCTGCAAAACAACTCGGATATGGTGATTACACAGGTGCGGTATTATCTGAAGGGGCTGGATCCCGCGTACCTACCCATTGAAATGAGCACGACCGGGGATACGCGAATCCTCTACGGCACCTACGATCTGCCGCTGTATCCGGGCGGGCAGACGGAGCACGGCATGTTCAACTTTTTCGCGCCGTCCAACTACCCAAACCTCACCTATCTGGAGCTCGTGATCACCGGCTGGAGCACCTCGTCCGGGTATTATAACACCGACGGTGCGCTGCGGTATGAATATACGATCGAAGAGAACCGCCAGCAGCCGGCAGTCTACCCCGCCGGCACCGACCCGGGCCTGTTTATATACCCATGAGCGACTTTGATCAGCAGACGCTGTGGAGCGCGATGGAAGACAATCCGACGCAATCCCCGCTTGCGGACCGCATGCGCCCCCGGACGCTTGAGGAGTTCGTAGGCCAGGAAGAGCTGGTGGGCGAAGGCCGCCTGCTTCGCCGCGCCATCATGGCGGACAAACTGCAGTCCAGCATCTTCTGGGGGCCGCCGGGCAGCGGCAAAACGTCGCTTGCGCACATCGTCGCGGGGATGACGGGCAGCGAATTTGTAAAGCTGAACGCCGTCACCAGCGGCGTGGCGGATGTGCGCAAAGTGCTTAAGGAAGCCGACGAGCGGCGGATACGGCAGGGAAAGGCCACCTATCTGCTGCTGGACGAATGCCACCGCTGGTCCAAGGCGCAAAGCGATTCCATCCTGCCCGCGATCGAATCGGGCCTGATCCGCTTCATCGGCTCCACCACCGAAAATCCGATGGCCAGCATGACCCCCGCCATTGTCAGCCGATGCCGCGTATTTGGCTTTCAGCCCCTATCCGCAGACAATATTCTGGCCGCGCTTGAGCACGCGCTCAGGGACAAGGAGCGCGGGTACGGGCGGTACCCCGTCGACTGCGGAGACGGCGCGCTGCGCTATATCGCGCGGATGTCAAACGGCGACGTGCGCACGGCGCTTTCCGCGCTGGAGCTCGCCTTTCTCACCACGAAGGAGGATACTAACGGCGTCAAGCACATCCCCCTGGAGGTCGCGCAGGAGAGCGTGCAAAAGCCCATCCTGAAGCTGGACGAATCCCTGTACTACGATATGATCTCGGCGTTTATCAAGAGCATGCGCGGCAGCGATCCGGACGCGGCGCTTTTATGGTACGCGCGGCTGATCTACGCGGGCGTCGATCCCCGGCTGATCGTACGCCGGATCATCGTGCACGCCAGCGAGGACGTCGGGCTGGCCGATCCCGCGGCGATGCTGCAGGCGCACGCCGCGTCTAGCGCGCTGGAAACCGTGGGCATGCCCGAAGCGCGCATCCCCATCGCGCAGGCGATCCTCGCCATCTGCATGGCCGAGAAGAGCAACAGCGTGGTGGAAGCGCTCGGCGCAGCCGAGGCCGACGCGCAAAACGGAGATTTCTCCGCCGTGCCCGCCTGTCTGCGCGACCAGAGTTATACCCCGCTCAACGAGAAAAACAAGGACTACAAGTACCCGCACGAATTTCCCGAGCACTTCGTAAAGCAAACCTATATGCCCGCGGGATATGAAAGCCGCGTGTATTACCACCCCAGCGAACAGGGCGGCGAAGCGAAGCTGAAAGCGCGCCTGGAACGCAGGTTTGGGAGGGAGAAAAAGCCGTGATCCGCAGAAAGCCCACCACGCAGATTGACGTAAAAAAAGCTTCGCTGTACGCAGTCATCGTCAACGTGTCCGAAATCGCCGTGCTGATAGCCTTTGTCGTCTACATGATGCTCACCGGCATCACGCCGCTGAACCGGCAATTTATCCAGTGGATTGCGATCACCGCCGGGCTGATGGCCAGCTGGGGCGCGTTTTTGGATATCCGCGAAGCGCTGATCGCGCGCCGGCGGCTATTGCAGATTCACGATCTGGAGCGGACCAACACGCAGATGGACGACCTCAACCACACCCTGCGCGCGCAGCGGCACGATTTCCTCAATCATTTGCAGGTTGTGTACAGCCTGATGGAGATGAACGAGTACGCCGAGGCGACGGACTATCTGGAAAAGGTCTACGGCGATATCCGCGCGGTATCGAGCTTCCTGTCCACGCGCTCCACGCCGGTGAACGCGCTTCTGAACGTGAAAGCCGGGGCCTGCACGCAGGAAAACATCGACCTGCAACTGGATATTAAAAGCCCGCTGATCTCGCTGCAGATGCCCGCGTGGGAGCTGTGCCGCGTGCTCGGCAACCTGATCGACAACGCGATGGACGCCGCGAAGCAGGCGGCAGCGCCGCGGATTCGCCTGTCCATCGCCGAGGATATCCGCGCGTTTCGTTTTGCTATTGAAAACAACGGCGCGGTGATCCCCGAAGCGCTGCGCGCCACCGTCTTTGAGGAAGGCGTCAGCACAAAGGGTGAAAACCGCGGCATGGGGCTTTCCATCGTGAAGAAGACCCTGGAATCCTACGGCGGCGCCGTTTTCAGCGAAAGCGGCGAAAACGGTACGACGTTTACCGTATCACTCCCCAAAAAGCCACAGAAGGATGAAGCGTAGCATGGAGCAATCCAAAAAGCAGTTTCTCAAAAACGTCGTCGGATTTTCCATGACTTCCTGGTTTGCCTTTGCCATCGGCTTTATCGCCACGCCCATCGCCACGCGGCTGTTTATCCCCAGCGAGCTTGGCAAGATCAACATGTTCAACAATTACGCGGCGCTGTTTGGCGCGCTGTGTTATCTGGGGATGGATCAGGCGTTCGTGCGCTTCTTCCTGGAACCGCCCGGCAAATCCAGCCGCGCGTCGATGCTGACGTTCTGCCTGACCACCTCGCTTTTGTTCAGCATCGTGTCCTCGCTTTTGCTCCTGTTCGGCTGGCGTTTCATCAGCGAACAGGTGATGGGCACGCCCGATTTCAGCGTGTTTGCGTGCCTGTTCCTGTTCAGCTTCTGCACGGTGATCTTCCGGTATTTGTCGCTCATCTACCGCATGGAACAAAACCCGAAACTCTATACGCTGCAGGGCGTGCTGCACATCCTGCTGACGAAGATCGCCTATCTGTCGGTCGGCTTCACCTCCTCCTACGCCAAGCCTGCCATCCTGCTCCTTACGCTGCTGATGGCAGCGTTTACGCTGGTTTTCACGCTTATCCAGCGCAAGCGGTTTTCGAAGCGCTTTCTTAAGCAGGTCGACAAGCCGTTCGTCAGGGAAATCGCCGCCTTTGCCGCGCCGCTGATTCCCGTAACCATCATCTCGTGGATGAACGCGTCGATGAGCTCCGTGATGCTGAGGAACCTGATGGACTTTGCGTCCGTCGGCATCTTCACCGCCGCGGCCTCGCTGGCCGCGACCGTCAATATCATTCAGGCCGGTTTCAACACCTATTGGGCGCCCTATGTGTACGAGAACTACCACAAGGGCGAAACCGCGCGCTTTGATACCGTGCACCGGCTGATGGCCTGTTTGCTCACGGGTTTCGGGCTGACGATCACGCTGCTGCAGGCCGTTGTCTTTCTGCTGCTGGGCCCCAATTACCGCGGCTCGGTTGTATTTTTCCCGTTTCTGTTCCTCGCGCCGATCTGCTACTGCCTGGGTGAGACCACGGATATGGGCATCGGCATCAAAAAGAAAACTTACTGGGGCACGATTGTGTTTGCGGTATCGGTCGTGCTGAATATCGGGCTTTGCTACGCCTTGATTCCGCTGCTGGGCGCGTCCGGCGCCGCGATAGCCTCCGCCACGGCCGCGATGATCGCGCTTGCGCTGCGCACGGTGATCGGCCAGCATTACTTCCGCGCCATCCGCGACTACCGCTACGTGATCTACACCGTCGGGCTGATGCTCGCGGCGTCCGTCGCAAACTATCTGCTGTACGGAATGGAAGCGATAAAATACGGCGTGCTGGCTGCAATCTACGCACTGGCGCTGCTCCTGTTCAGAAACGAGATTAAAACCTTGTGGCGTACGCTTAAGCAGCTGCTGCACGAGGGGAAAAGCGCGCTGAAGACCGGAGGCCGCGGATGAGCAAGCGAATCCTGCTGATTGCCGATACCGACAACTTATACACCAAGCGGTACGTTGAGCGCGTGCTGCTGCCCGGTGGCTGGGACGTGGTTTTATTTCCGATCTGGGAGCAGACGGGCAAGTTTGACGGCTGGTTTGCGGAGCACGGCGCGGCCGTTTACCAGGATACGCACCGTTTGCCGATACTCCGGCATATCCCCCGCCTGCGCATGTGGGCGCGCGTATGGGCCAACGCCAAATCACTGCAAAAGCTCGGGTCGTTCGACGCGATTCACAACCATTACCTCTCCCGGCGGGATTTGGCGCTCGGGCAAGCAATGAAGCGGCGGTTTCCCGGCGCGCGCTGGATCTGCTCCTTCTGGGGCAGCGATCTGCTGCGCGCGACACCAAAACAAATCTCCCAAATGGCGGCTCCGCTTCATGCCTGCGATACAATCACCGTCATCGCCGCGCCAAACGTCGATACGGTCAGAGAGCTGTACGGCGAACCCATGGCACGGAAAACTTCGGTCTGCGCCTTCGGGGTGGATTTGTACGATGATATCGACCGCATCCGCCTGTCGGCGGACAGAGCCGCGTGCAAGGCGCACTTCGGACTTCCGTCCGACCGGCCGCTGATCTGCCTTGGGTACAACGCGTCCCCGCCGCACCGGCACATCGAGCTTCTGGAAGCGCTCGCCGTCTTGCCGCAGGAAACGCTGAAAGGCTGGTCCGTCGTTTTGCAGATGACCTACGGCAACACCGACGCGCGCTATTTTGGCAGCGTACGGGCGGCCGCGGCGAAGCTCCCCTGCGAAACGCTCATCCTCACCGAGTTTATGAACGGCACGGAAAGCGCATATCTGCGGCTGGCAGCCGACGCTTTTGTGCTGGCAATGCCGACCGACGCGTTTTCCTCAAGCCTCCAGGAATACCTGTACGCGGGCGCGCTGGTGCTTTGCGCGCAGTGGCTTATGTATCCGCAGCTGGACGAACTGGATATACGCCTGATCCGGTTTCAAACCATCGCGCAGGTACCCGCGCTCCTTACGCAGGCGCTGCGGCAGCCCGTATCGGCGGACGAAATGCAAAACCGCGCGCAACTCAAGAAAAAATACTCCTGGAACGCGCTGCGCGGCGGCTGGACGTCGCTGTACGAAACCCCGCAAAACCTGCCCGAGCATTGACGAAGCACGTACGGCACGATATAATATAATTTACGGTTCACAGAATCGGTCTTGAACGGTTCCAAGTGAAGGAGGAAACGTATTCCATGAAGGTCATCTTGCTTTGTGATGTGAAAGGGCAGGGAAAGAAAGAAGAGATCCTCACGGTGTCCGACGGTTTCGCGCGCAACTACCTTTTCCCGCGGAAATGGGCCGTAGAGGCCACGCCTGCCGCTATCAAGGAGATTGAGCGCAGGCGCGCATCGGAAGAGAACGCGGAGAAGGAGCGCCGCGCCCAGGCGCAGGCGCAGGCCAAAGCGCTGGAAAACAAGGTGATTCGCGTAACCGCCAAATGCGGCGATACCGGGCGTTTATACGGCAGCGTCACCAACCATGAAATCGCCGACGCGCTCAAACAGCAATACGGCTTTGAGGTGGACAAGCGCAAAATCGACTGCGATCCCATCCGCCAGACCGGCGAGTATGACGTCGCCGTGAGCGTGTATTCCGGCATTGCCGCGAAAATGAAGGTGCTGGTCACCGACGGATCCGCGAAATAGAAAGAAAATGCAGCCGGGGAAAGGAGGCAGCGCCGGATGGAGCAGCAGGATTTAATGCGCATCACCCCGCCCAACAGCGTGGACGCGGAACGTTCCGTGCTGGGCGCTGTCCTGCAGGACGTCGGCGCGGCCACGCTGGCAATCGAAACGCTGCAGCCGGACGATTTTTATTCCTCGGAACATCAGGAGATTTTTAACGCCGTCAAATCGCTGTTCATCAACGGCTCGTCCATCGATGTGATGACCGTATCCAACGAGCTTTCCCGCCGCGGCACGCTGGACGGCATCGGCGGCTCCGCCTATCTGCTGTCCGCCTGCCGCTACGTACCCACCATCGCAAATACAGGCTCCTATATCCGCATCGTGCAGGAAAAGAGCACGCTGCGCAAGCTCATCTCGGCGTGCCGCCATATCGAGGAAGACTGCTACACGCAGATGGACGATATGGAAACGTTGTTAAGTAACGCGGAGCGCTTGATTTTCGATATCATCATGCGGCGCGCAGGCGCAGACACCTTAACGCCCATCAGCGTCGTACTGATGGAAACCTTTGACAAACTGGAAAAACTGAGCCGCCTGAAGGGCAAGCTGAGCGGCGTGCCGACTGGGCTTTATGAACTGGACCGCAAGCTTACCTGCCTGCACGGCGGCGAGCTGATTATCGCGGGCGCGCGCCCCGGCATGGGGAAAACAGCGCTTGCGCTGGGCATCACGCTGTTTGCCGCGGAGCGCGTCAACAGCCGAATCGCCCTGTTCACCATGGAAATGCCCAAGGATCAGATCGGCATGCGCATCCTGTCCAACGCTTCCAACATCAATATGCAGCGCCTGCGCAACGGGATGCTCAGCGACGACGAATGGATGAAGGTGGGCGACTGCCTCAACCGCCTGAGCACGTGCCGGATATTTATCGACGACACGCCGGGGCTCACGCCGTCCAAGCTGCGCAGCCGCGTACGGCGTTTGATGATGGAGCAGAACGGGCTGGATTTGATCGTCGTGGATTATCTGGGCCTGATGTCCTCCGACCGCCGGCAGGAAAACCGCCAGCAGGAAGTCAGCGATATCAGCCGCAGCCTGAAGGCGATCGCGCTGGAACTGAAAGTGCCTTTGCTGGCTTGCGCGCAGCTTGCCCGCGCCAACACGCAGCGCCGCAACAAACGCCCGCAATTAAGCGACCTGCGCGATTCGGGCAGCATCGAGCAGGACGCCGACGTGGTGCTGTTCATCCATCGCGAGAAGTATTATCAGGCCGATGAACCGGACGAAGAGCCGACGCTCGACGACGGCGAGGCGGAAATCATCGTTTCCAAACAGCGCAACGGCCCGGTCGGCACCGTGGAAGTGGAATGGCAGGAGGAGTTTGCGCGGTTCATCAATCCTCCGGGCATCCGGGTGCCCACCTATATCAACGAAAGCGGAGAATGACATGCAGCAAAAGAGTATCATGACTCTCACCAAAGATATTCGGTTCGAGGGCTATGTGCTGGTGCGTATGAGCGAACAGCGCACCGGCAACAACGGCGGCAAATACCTGGACCTGACCCTCGCCGACTGCACCGGCGAACTGAACGGCAAGCTATGGGACGGGAATACCGATCCGCCGCCCGCAGGCAGCGTGATCAAAGTGCGGGGAATGACGCAGGAATACAACGGCCGCCTGCAGCTTCGCATCGAGAAGCTGCGCGCGCTGGATGAAACCGATAAGGTGGATATGAACCTGCTCACACCCAGCGCGCCGGAAAGCCCGGACGCCATGCTTTCGGAACTCAATGCCTCCGTAACGGAAATCAAGAGCGCTGTGCTGCGCGCCATCGTACAGGGAATGCTTGCCCGCTATGCCGACAAGTTTCCCTATTTCCCCGCCGCGCAGCGAATCCATCACGCGGAACGCAGCGGGCTTTTACACCATACGCTGGGGATGTTACGGCTCGCCAAGGCGGTTTTACCGCTCTATCCCCAATTGAACGCGGACCTCCTGATCTCCGGCGTCGTCATCCACGACCTGTGTAAAATGGAGGAACTCGACAGCGACGAGCTGGGTGTGGTGAAAGATTACACCACCGAGGGACTGCTGCTCGGGCATATCTCCATCGGCGTCGCGCGAATCGGCGAGATTGCCAAAGCGCTCGAACTATCCGGAGAGCCCGTGCTGCTTTTGCAGCATATGCTGCTCAGCCATCACGGGGAGGACATGTACGGCAGCCCGCGCAAGCCCATGTTTCCCGAGGCGGAAGTCCTGCACTGGCTGGATATTCTGGACGCGCGGATGAATGAAATGGAAACGG
>JBDRTL010000292.1:0-3199 GCA_043824045.1 Bacillota bacterium | reverse complement strand
CGCCAGGCCGAAGTCACGGACATACTCGAAGAAAACGGCCGCGTCTCCGCCGTCAAGACCATGACGGGCGACGTGATTCCCTGCCGCGCTGCCGTCGTGTGCACGGGCGTGTACATGAAAAGCCGGATCATCATCGGCGATTATTCCAAAACCATGGGGCCGCACGGGCTGCAGCGCGCCGAGGGCTTAAGCGACGCGCTTACGGGGCTTGGGTTTGCGCTGCGAAGGTACAAAACCGGCACGCCCGCGCGCGTGGACGCCCGCACCGTGGATTTTGACCAGATGGAGCCGCAGGAAGGCGACGACCCGGTCACGCCGTTTTCGTTTCTCACGGACGCGGCGGGGCTTATAAACCGCCAACGCTGCTACCTCACCTACACCAACGAGGAAACCCACCGCATCATCCGCGACAACCTGCACCTCTCGCCGATGGTGCGCGGGGACATCAAGGGCACCGGCATCCGTTACTGCCCGTCGATCGAAGACAAAATCCGCCGCTTCCCCGACAAGGAGCGCCATCAGATATTCCTGGAGCCGGAAGGGCTGGACACGCCCGAGTGGTACGTGCAGGGCATGAGTTCCTCTCTGCCCGAGGCCGTGCAGTGGGCGATGTACCGCTCCATCCGGGGCCTGCGCCGCGTAATCCTGACGCGCCTCGCCTACGCCATCGAATATGACTGTATCGATCCCACGGAGCTCACCCTCACGCTGGAAAGCCGCCGGATCGGGGGGCTGTACTTCGCGGGGCAGATCAACGGCACCTCCGGCTACGAGGAGGCCGCCGCGCAGGGCATTTTGGCGGGCATCAACGCCGCCTGCGCCGTGCAGGGGAAAGAGCCGCTCATTCTCCGCCGCGACAACGCCTACCTGGGCGTGATGGTGGACGACCTGATCGTCAAAGGCATCGACGAGCCCTACCGCATGATGACGGGGCGCGCGGAGTACCGCCTGCTGCTTCGGCAGGACAACGCCGACCTGCGGCTGACCGAGCTTTCCTTCTGGCGCGGGCTGGCGGGTGAGGCGCGCTACCGGCGGATGTGCGAGAAGCGCGAGGCCTCTTTAAAGCTCACGGACGAACTGGAGGAGATTCGCCTAAAGCCTTCCCAGGCGCGGCAGGTGTGGCTTTCAAAGCACGGCGAGCCTGATACGGAGCAAACCTACACAGCCGCGGATTTCCTGCGCCGCCCTAAAATCGGCATGGCGGAGCTTACGGAACTGCTGCCGGAATTGAAGGAATATGGAACCGCGGACGTGCTGGAGCAGGCGGAGGCGGTTGCCAAATACGCGGGCTATCTGCAAAAGGAAGCCCAGCAGATCGCCCGTGCCCGCGAGATGGAAAACATGCTGCTCCCGTCCGGGATCGACTATACGGCCATCACCGGGCTTCGCATCGAGGCCCGCCAGAAGCTCACCGCCCGCCGCCCTTACAGCCTCAGCCAGGCGGGGCGCATCCCCGGCGTGAACCCGTCGGATATCGCCGTGCTGATGATCTGGCTTAAAAAGTATGGCCAGAGCAGATGAGAAACATGATCGAATGAGGAGTGAGGAATTTCTATAAATGAGGAATGAGGAATTAGGAATGAGGAACTTCAACGACTTAGGAATGAGGAATTAGGAATGAGGAATGGCGGAAAGATTGCTCCGCAATCTTTTCATTTTTTACTGATTCATTTTAGTTTACGATATTTGCCGGGAAATGCTGTTATGGTATAGAAAAACGTAAATAAACAGGAATTAGGAACTTCAACGAATTAGGAATGAGGAATTAGGAATGAGGACTGGCGGTAAGATTGCTCCGCAATCTTTTCATACCATTATGTATGTTCACCTTTGGCTTTGCAATATTGGTTGAGAAAAGCTGGTACGGTATCGGTAATTTAATCATTCGGTTGCTTTAGCAACCGTACCGCCATTCCTCATTCCTAACTCCTAATTCCTCATTAACAGTAAAGACTGAGCGGTTGCTCAGTCTTTGCCGCTGTTCCAGCCGACGTGCTTTAAGTACGCCGTCGGCGCCATGCCGACCACCTGCTTGAACTGCTTGGAGAAGTGGTAGGGGTCGTGCATGCCGATCTCGATGCCTGTCTGCCGCACGTTGAGCCCGCTGCGCAAAAGAAGCTTTGCACGTTCCATCTTTAAAAACTGCAGGTACGAAAGCGGGGGCAGCCCCAATTCCGCGGAAAACCGCTTGCGGAAGGTTTCGATCGGCATACGGCTGATGGCCGCCATATCGGCAAGGGAGAAGCTTTCCTTATATTCGCTGCGGCGCAGCGCGTCCACCACGCGCGAAATCTCATGGCTCAAGGTTGCGCTCATCGCCACGCTCTGGCCTGAGTGGGCCGCCAGAAGGCCCCACAGAAGCTGGCCGAGCTGGAAGCTCGCGTCGCCCGTGCCGGCGTGGCGCACCAGCACCTGCACGATCTGCTGGGTGAGTATCACCTGCGAGGGCAGAAATCCCTGCTTGGCGGGCGCGGAGGTCAGCGAGTTCATCTCGCTTAAAAATTCCGTTGCCAGCGGGCCGTCCACCGTCAGCCACAGCACGCGCGCATCCTTGGCGTGGCTCAGCCTGCAGCTGTTCACCCTAAGCGGCAGCACCGCGCATTCCCCTTTGCGCAGGTCGAACTTGGAATCCCTGTGCTCCAGCGTAACGCGCCCGGATTCTACGATCAGCCACGTCCAGTAGGTTTCCTTTTCCAGCGTGTAGGCGGGTTGCTGGAGCATCGCGCTGCCCGCGGAATGAATCCACACCCCGCTGTCCTCAATCAGCTGCACCGGTGTGTGAATGCCCTGCACAAAAATACCCGCATCGTCTTGGGCGGCGCAGGGTGGATTGGGGGTAAAGGTGATGATGCTCATACAGATCCCTCATGTCAATATTGTCTGAATATCGTACCAATCAGGCTAAATCATTATACCGTCAGTCTGAGACCTTGTCAAACGCATTGGCAGTAAAGAACAGCAGCAATACAATGAAAAAGCGGACGGTTTCGGCCGTTCCCGGGAGAGTGAAACGGCATGATCACGCGTGTTTGCAGGCGCATCGGCGCGCCAGCCGCCGCTGTGCCGCACGGCATACGCCGCGTGAAACGGGAGGAACAAGCGGTTGCCGTAGGGACATACGGCTGCCTGCGGGCGGCCTTTGCATTGTTTGCGGTACGGGTGTATAATTGAGGTTACGTAATGTGTGTGCAGGAGGTGT
>JBDRTL010000291.1:0-2826 GCA_043824045.1 Bacillota bacterium | reverse complement strand
TCGTTTCCCCGCCAGCGCAGCGCGACCGGCACGGCGCACGCAAGGATGAGCAGCGCAAGAAAACCGGCCGCCCAAGCTTTGCGCGTCATACGCTCCTGCGCGCCTTCTGGCCTGCGGCGGTGTCTTCCAGTATATATCCCGCGGCCTGTATCGCGTCGCGCAGTTCATCTGAGCGCTTCCAGTTTTTTTCCTTGCGGGCCTGCGCGCGTTCTTCCATCATCGCGCTGACTTCGGGGCTGATTTCGTCTGTCTGCTTCATCAGCAGGCCCAAAATGTCCGTCATATGCAGCATCGCCTGTTCTGCCATCTGCAAAGCTTTCCGGCTCACGCCGGCCTGCGGGAGCTTAAAGATTTCACGCACCAATTCAAACAGCGCGCCGATCGCGTCGGCGGTGTTCAGATCGTCGGCCATCGCCGCGTCGAACTTTTGCAGCGCTTTGTCCGCTTCGTCCATCAACTGCCGCTCACTTGCGTTTGCTTCCCTGTCCTCCGCCGTTTTCATGAGGAACCTGAGCTGGTCCCGCGCCCCATACAGGCGTTCCAGCGCGCTGACGGCCTGCGCGATCATCTCCCGGCTGAAATTAACGGGGCTGCGGTAATGCGCGGACAGCAGGAACATGCGCACGGCTTCCAGATCGTACACCTCGGAGATTTCGCGCACGGTAAAGAAATTGCCCTCGGATTTGCTCATTTTCTCGTTATCAACGTTGATAAATCCGTTATGCATCCAGTACTTCACGTAAGGCTTCTCCGTTGCGCCTTCGCTCTGGGCGATCTCGTTTTCATGGTGCGGAAACAAAAGGTCCTTGCCGCCGGTATGAATATCGATCGTATCGCCGAGATAGGTCATGCTCATCGCCGAGCACTCGATATGCCAGCCTGGGCGTCCTATACCCCATGGGCTATCCCAGGCAGGCTCGCCCGGTTTTTGCGCCTTCCAGAGCGCGAAATCCAGCGGGTCTTCCTTTTGCTCGTTTACGTCCACGCGCGCGCCGCTCTCGAGATCTTCCAGCTTTTGCCCGCAGAGGCAGCCGTATGCGGGAAACGAGCGAACGCGGAAATAGACGTCGCCGCCGGTTTCGTAGGCAAGCCCCTTTTGAATCAATTTTTCGATCAGTGCGATGATCTGGGGAATGTGCTCGGTCGCGCGCGGATGCACCGTGGCCGGACGGATGCCCAGCCCCTTTGCGTCGATAAAATATTCCCTGATGTTGCGCTCTGCCAGCTCATTCACCGTGATTCCTTCTTCGTTGGCGCGGGCGATCATCCGGTCGTCGATATCGGTGAAGTTCTGCACGAAGGTGACCTCGTACCCGACCGATTCCAGATACCGCCGCAGCACGTCGAACAGGATAAACGGGCGGGCGTTGCCGATATGGAATAAGTGATATACCGTCGGTCCGCAGGCATAGATGCCCACTTTCCCCGGATGGACGGGAATGAACTCTTCCTTTTTCCTTGTCCTGCTGTTATAAATGCGCATATCAACCCTCTGCTTCCGTATGCGTAGTTTCCAATCCGTCGTCGTATTTCAGATTGCATTTAGCGATGCTCTTCGCGTCGTCGTCCTCACAGCCCAAGCGCTTTGCGTGCCTGGCCAAACATTCCTCCAGAAGAATCATCCGCTCGTACAGCGCCTTTAAGCGATCCTGCACCGGATCGGGCAGGTTGATCTGGTCCAGATCGACGTCAGCTACCTGATTGGCCTTTTTCACGATCCTGCCGGGATTGCCGACGACTGTACAGTACGGCGGCACGTCCTTTAACACAATCGCGCCCGCGCCGATCTTGGAATGGTCGCCGATCGTAATCGGGCCGAGCACCTTCGCGCCCGCGCCGATGGTCACGCCGTTGCCGATGGTCGGGTGCCGCTTGCCGACGTCTTTCCCCGTTCCGCCCAGCGTAACGCCCTGATAGATGGTCACATCGTCGCCGATAACAGCCGTTTCGCCGATCACTACGCCGTCGCCGTGGTCGATAAACACCCTGCGCCCGATGGTCGCGCCGGGATGGATTTCGATGCTCGTCTTCTTGCGCGTCCGCTGGCTGATAAAACGGGCGATCAGCGGATGCCCGTTTTCAAGCATCGCGTGCGCGCGCCGGTGCCTGCGCAGCGCGGTCAGCCCGGGATAACACAGGCGGACCTCCAGCTTACTGATGGCCGCGGGGTCCCGCAGCATCACGGCTTCGATGTCTTCGTGCGCCAGCATCCGCTTTTCTTTCCATGTCATCGCATTTCCCTCAATTCTTAAATCCATCCCATTGGCCGGTTAACACATCGTTGAGCGAATCGATCAGCACTTCCTGGGCGTTGACCTGCAGGTTTCCCTGCGGATGAATGCGGATGTAATCCCCGCTGGAGGCCATGCGCCAGCACTGCTGGTTGTCCATCAATTGCAGGCGAAGCACGTTTTCGATCGCCTGCCTGCATATTCTGTCCCTGATAAGAAACATCAGCTCGTACCGCCTGTCCAGGTTGCGCGGCATCCAGTCCGCCGAAGACAGGTATACTTCCGCGTCGCCGCCGTTTAAGAAGCGGAACGCGCGCGCGTGCTCCAGATGGCGCCCGATGATGGAGGTGACCTGAATGTTCCCGCTAATACACGCGTCGTCCGGGATCAGCGTACAGATGCCCCGCACGATCAACTGGATCTTGACGCCGGCGGCGGACGCGTCGTAAAGCGCGTCGGTCACCTGCTCGTCCAGAATCGCGTTCATCTTGGCGATGATTCCGCTTGGCCGCCCCGCAAGTGCGTGCTCCTTCTCGCGCTGGATGAGCTCGGATACCTTGGTCTTTAAGTTGGCCGGCGCCGCGATCAGCGATAC
>JBDRTL010000290.1:0-2303 GCA_043824045.1 Bacillota bacterium | reverse complement strand
GCCTCCGTGCATGAGCGGCAAAGAGCTGGAATACATTCAGGATGCGTTTGATACGAATTGGATCGCGCCGTACGGTCCAAGCCTGAATGCGTTTGAAAGAGAAATGAGCCGGTACATCGGCGTTGAATCCGCCCTTGCGCTCAGTTCCGGTACCGCTGCGGTCCATCTCGCCCTTCGCTGGCTAGATGTGCGGCAGGGAGACACTGTCTTTTGCCAGGACTTTACGTTTATTGGAAGCTGCGACGCTATTCTGTATGAAAAGTGCGTCCCCGTGTTCATCGACAGCGAAAACAAGAGCTGGAACATGAGCCCTGTAGCGCTGGAAAACGCGTTTCAGTGGGCGCAGAAAAACGGCACAATGCCAAAGGCCGTGATCATCTGCGACATCTACGGAGAGTCCGCCGACTGGGATAAGCTTCTGCCGATCTGCAGGCGCTATGGCGTCCCGGTGATCGAGGACGCCGCCGAGGCTGTGGGAACCGCATACAAGGGGAAACGATGCGGCAGCTTTGGGGATGTTTCGGTCCTTTCGTTCAACGGCAATAAAATTCTCACGACATCCGGCGGCGGCATGGTTTTAAGCAACAACAAGTTGGCGATCGAAAAGATGCACTTCTGGTCCACCCAGGCGCGTGAACCCGTGATTTGGTACGAGCATAAGGAAGTCGGCTACAACTACCGGATGTCCAATATCTGCGCAAGCATCGGCCGCGGGCAACTGGAGTTCCTGCCAGCCAAACTCGAGAAGAGACGGAAAATACACAGCGCCTATAAAAATGCAGTCGAAGGCTTGCCTGTACGGATTAAAACGACCGCCGAGAAGGGCAGCTCCAATCACTGGCTGAATCTCCTCTGCGTTGACGCGGACAAACCGACGCCCGCTGAAATTGTGACACGGCTGCAGAATGCGCAGATCGAATCCCGGCCTGCCTGGAAACCAATGCACATGCAGCCGCTCTTTGCCGACGACCTGTTTGTGACGGACGACAAGCTGTATGCGCACGGCGCGGACGCGCTGAACCAGACGGGCGTAGTGGACGACTATATCTTCAGCCATTCCCTGTGCCTACCCTCCGGAGATTCTCTTACGGATGAGCAGATTGCGGGAATCGTGAATGAAATCCGTGCGGTTTTCAGTGACAGATAAGCACCCGTCAATGAAAAGAATAAGTAATTTTTCCGGAGGAATTCATCAAAATAAGCAAAACAAAAACCGATGATACGGTTGTGACGGACGATATAGAGTGAGCGGCGTTCATGCGGGCATTGATGTTCTTCGCCGGGCGTTTCGCCCGCGGCGGGAAGAAAACCAACCAAAAACATTCATAACCGTTGGGATTGACTTGCCAACGGTTTTCATTTGGTATAAAATAGTTGGGTATGGGTTGCGGCTCCCATGCATCTGAAGCATGCGTTGAAGGGGGACGGACGTTGGGTAAACTACACATTTTTGATCATCCGCTCATCCAGCACAAGCTGGCGATCATGCGCGATAAGAATACGGGCGCCAAGGAATTCCGCGAACTGCTGGAAGAGATTTCCATGCTGATGGTGTTCGAGGTCACGCGCGAGCTTCCCACCGAGGAAGTCGACGTGGAAACCCCGATCTGCATGACCAAAGCCAAGATGCTCAGCGGCCATAAAATCGGCATCATTCCCATCCTCCGCGCGGGGCTGGGCATGGCGGAAGGCGTGTTGAAACTGATTCCGACGGCGCGGGTGGGGCACATCGGCCTGTACCGCGACCCGGTCAGCCTGCAGCCCGTGGAATACTACTGCAAACTGCCCATTGACAGCGACGAGCGCGAGCTTTTCGTGCTCGATCCGATGCTCGCCACGGGCGGAAGCGCGTCGGCGGCCATCACCTTTTTAAAGCAGCGCAATTGCCATAACATCCGGCTGGTCTGCCTGATCGCCGCGCCCGAGGGCATCGCGCGGATGCAGAAGGATCACAGCGACGTGGATATCTATATCGCGGCCTGCGACGACCATTTAAACGAGCACGGGTATATCGTGCCCGGGCTGGGCGACGCGGGCGACAGGCTATTCGGTACGAAATAACAGTCGGCGCAAAGGAGTTGCTTGACGAGATGCCACAGGAGCTGTTTCAGGCGGTACAGCAGGCGGAGGAGAACGCGGACCAGATCCTGCAAAGCGCGCAGCAAAAGGCGCGCGAGCTGATCAAGGAGGCCGAGGCCGAAATCAAGGCCGGGGACCGCAAAGCTTCTCTTGCGCATCGCTTAAAATATCAAAGCATTTTGGAAGAAAAGCGGCAGGCCGTTTTAGGGCGCATTGAAGACCAG
>JBDRTL010000289.1:0-2887 GCA_043824045.1 Bacillota bacterium | reverse complement strand
GCATATATACCTCCTATTGTGCGTCAATTGCCATACGCGTAAACGTTACCCGCGCACCAAAAGAGCCGACACCCATGCTGCCATACGGCAGGGGATTGTCCTCGTGCGCGATGAGAACGAGCTTGCCGTCAAGCCACAACCGTAGTTCGCCGCCTATAATGCTTGCCGCCAATCGATAGCTGGTTTCGATGGCAAGCGGGCAATCGCATTCTGCCAGTACCATCTCGCAAAAATTCATTCTTGAAATGCGTGCCTTCTGGCGGTCAAAGCCAAAGAAATAGCCACGGTGACCAACTTTCACCTGATCGGGGTAGTATGAATCCTGTGAGAGTCGTACAAATAGCCCTGCCGCGTTGCCATCGCCGTCGCCACGAAAAACCACGTCCGCCTCTACGTGGCTACCCGTGTGGTATCGATCACCCAGTATGCCCAGCGCCTGAATAGGGCGGTCCATTTGTAACCCTTCCATACGGTTGATAAAACCGCCTTCGCTCGGCAGCAGCGCACCACCCTCAATCTGCCTGACGGCATGACACAGCGCTAAGCCGGAATATTCCAACTGTTCCTGCTGTGCACAGGGGAAGATCGCCCATTCGCCAATCACCGCCTCACCGCCCGTCACTGTCACGCGCATGTCCGTAAAACCCGCCTGTAACTTGACTTCGCCCACATCGACCCGACCGGGCATTTCGCAATCCAGCAGCGTCGTCAGCGTTTGACCGCCGATTTCCAGGGAAACGCTACAGTCCTTTGCGCTGCGCACCAGCATCTGAACACGATACAGGGCTGTTTTACCCACATTCAACGAATATACCAGCATTTCGCCTTCGCCAAGCAACGGCTGCCAGCCGCCGTCCGTATACGGAAGCATCCGCACCCCGTCCTCAGGTCGGAAGCCGCATTGCACAGCGTCATGTCCATACTTCGCGGGCATGAACATCGCCGCGTCTACTTCACCAGGAACAGGATAACAGTACTCAAAATCGCTCTTTTGCGCAACATAACGCGAGAAAGCAACATAGGACACGCGATTTGCTCCGCGCACCGCGATGCGGCCGGCGCAAACACCGACCGGGACGCCTTCCCACAGCGTCATACGATCCAACAGGAGATGGAGCACGCCTTGGCGTAACTCCACGCGAACAACATGCAGCACATCTTGACGGAAACCTTCAAACAGGGCGTGCCGTAGCGGTTGCTTCACCAACTCGCCCGACAGCTCCAAACCATCCTCTGAAAAGCGCAATAAAAACGCGCCGAATTGGACCGTCGCCTTTCCGCCCGGTACGAGATTGACTTCGGCTGTATAGGCGCCTGTAGGCGTCTCGGTTCGCGTTTCAACACAGTCCGCCGAAAAAGCAAAGCAATCGGTCGTTTCCGGATCATCTGCCCAACCCTCAAAATCAGGTCGCTTTGGCGCCTCTGCCGGGAAATGCGTCGGCCCGGGAACCACCATGCGTTCGCCGTTAAAGACGATTCGGTCAACATTGATGTGCCTCTCCGTATGCACACCCTTTTCATTAATCAGGAAATTGTGATAAAAGATCCAATAGCTATCCAAATCAGGCCCGATAACGGTGGAAGAATGTCCCAGGCTTCCATGCTCACGCTGCGTATCAACCAAAAGGGTCTTTTCCTGTGGTATCCGATAAGGGCCTAAAGGGCCCGCGTCACTCACGGCGTAGTCAATGCGATACGCGCGAGATATCAAATGGTTGCCCGTCATTGTAATGTAATATTTGTTCGCGTGCTTGAAAATCATCGGTCCTTCCGTCCAATGCCCCATGGACGTGCCATCCATGCGGACTCCTGGACCGATTTTGCCGTCCATCGACATTTCGTGCCCATAGATACAGGGAAACTCTGCGTGCGTAAAGTAGAGCTTCGCATCGTCGTCCATGAAGAGCGAGCCGTCAATCGCATGCCCGAAGTTCTCCCGCACAATACTGAACGGCCCCGTGGGATTGTCTGATTCGAGCAGATAGTGACCTTCTCCCCGTGGAGACGTAATCATCAGGAAGCGCCCGTTTATATAGAGTACCTCGGGCGCATAGGCGTGGAGGATTTTCTCTCCTCTCGCCACAATCCCATATATCTGCCAAGTAATCATGTCCCTTGAAATCCACGCGTAGATCCCTTCGTTGTTCCTTGGTGGAGAAGGATAGAGATAGTACCAGCCATTGTAACGCATCACAAACGGGTCGCCCGCGTTCACATTATTTTCCATGCTGCGCTCCGCGTCCTGCGCAAGACCCGGCTTAGGAACATACAATTCATTATGGTATGTTTTCATTGCCTTTTCTCCTATTCTTCTGTTCTTCTCCACCGAGGCAAATCAAAGCCACGGCACATGTTCCCCATCTACCGTGGCTTTGTGGATTAGTTGTTACAGGCCTTCGTCCTCTTTGAAGCCGTTGATGACTTCCTGAAGCTGCTCGGCCATTTGATCGATTGCCTCGGCGGCGGTCAATTCACCCGACAGTGCAGCTTGAATCGCAATTTCCTCAATATCGCCGCATTCGGCAGAGATGTAAGGGATATCGGTATCAGCCAGCTGTGTGGCGACGGCCAGGTTCTGCATAAACGCCTCATACTTGTCGGAGAAATCCTTCACGACGTCGCGGCTGTAGTTCGCGGTGCGGCAGGGATCCATTTCATATTGAATCTTCAGGCACTCACCATCTGCGGAGGTCGCAAACTCACAGAATTTGAAGGCAAGCTCGGGATCCTGCGTATCATTGACGATTGCGAGTGCCCAGCCACCCAAAGTCGGGCTGCTGCCCGGCGTTACGGCAGCGGCAACCTTGCCCGCCACTGCGGAGCCGTCCATCTCAGCCAAAGTACCAAGGTAAGGCCACTGTTCCATCATCGCTGCGTTTCCCTGGCA
>JBDRTL010000288.1:0-4288 GCA_043824045.1 Bacillota bacterium | reverse complement strand
CTTGGCTTTCGTGCCGAGCATAAAGGTAACGCCCTTCTTCTCGTAAGCGGCCTTCAGCATGCCCGCGAGTTCTGCGTCGATGGGCCCGCCGACTGCATTGAGCATTTCCACCACCGTGACCACGCTGCCCGCTGATGCGTAGTAGCTCGCCATCTCCAGCCCGACCACGCCGCCACCGACCACGACCAGAGCTTTGGGCACCTCCTGCAAATCGAGGATTTCACGGTTGGTCAAAGCAAAGCCGGATTCCACGGCGGCCTGCAGGCCGTCGATCGGCGGCAGCATGGGCATGGAACCAGTAGCCAGCAATATACGCGCGCCGACGTACTGTTCGCCCGCGGCGGACACGGCAACCCCGCCGTCCACGCGCCCCGCGATCTCCGCTTCCTCCGCAACCACGGTTACATTGCCCGCCTTGAGCTGCGCGGCGATGCCCATGGTAAGCTTTTTGACGATCTTCTGTTTCCTGCGCAGCACGGCCAAGTGATCCAGCGCCGCGTTTTCGCAGGTGACGCCGTACTTCTCGCAGCCGCCCTTTGCGTAATCGTAGAGCTTGGCGGAATACAGCAGGGTTTTGGATGGAATACAACCCTCGTTAAGGCACACGCCGCCCAGTGCTTTCTTTTCAAAGAGCAAAGTCTTCAGGCCCTCGTGCGCGGCGCGCTCCGCCGCGCGGTAGCCCGCGGGCCCGCCGCCCAGAATGATGAGATCAAAGCCGTTGTCCGTCATATCTTTGCACCTCCCGGCAGCAAGGTGAAGGTTTCCAGAGCATTGCACAGCGCCTGCATGAAGCGGCTTGCGGGCGCGCCGTCCACCGCCCGGTGGTCGTAGGTGAGCGACAGTGTCATGCAGTCGTAAAAGCTCACCGTGCCGTTTGCCGCCTTGCGCGGACGAAGCGTGATTGTGTTCACGCCGAGGATTCCGACCTGCGGCGGATTGATGATGGGCGTAAAGCTTTCGATGCCGAGGCTGCCGAGATTGGACACGGTAAACGTGCCGCCCGTCAAAAGCTCCGGCGCGATGCTTGCGCTGCGGCAGGCCTGAGAAAGCCGCCTGGTTTCTTCGGATATCTGCAAAAGGCTCAGCGTGTCGGCATTGCGGATCACCGGCACCAGGAGCCCGCCGGGGATATCCACCGCGACGGCCAGCTGCACGCCGCCGAATTGCCGGATTTTCGTATCCAGAAAATGCGCGTTCATCTCGGGAAACGCAAGCAGCGTGCGGGAAACGGCGTAGAGCACCATATCGCCGAGGGTGATGCCCTTCGTGCTCTCCTGCCCCTTGCACTTCTGGCGGTATGTCAGGATATCCGTCGCGTCGAAGCTCGCGGTATGGGTGAGCTGCGCCATGGACTGGATTGACGAAAGCATGGTTTTGGCGATCGTTTTGCGCATCATGGACAGCGCAACATCCTTATATTCAACCGACATGGCGGCGGGAGCCACGGCCGCAGGCGCCCCCGCATCGATCATCGCCTTCACGTCGCGCTCGATGATCAGGCCTTCCGCTCCCGTCGGCTGCGCGAGCGCTGGATTCACGAAAGCCTTCTCGACCAATGCGCGCGCGCGCGGCGAGGTCAGCGTTCCGCGTTCGCCTGCGGCAGTTTCATAAACCGCCGGGGCTTCCTCCGCCATTGGCGCGGGCGCGGTCTCCATCGCCTGCGGCTGTGCCGCCTGTTTGGGTTCTTCGGCATTTGACTGCGGCGCGTGATAGGTTTCCCCCGCCTGCCCGATGATCATCACCGGCGCCTTGATGGGCAGTTCGTCGCCTTCTTCGCATAAAAGCGCGAGCACAACACCCTCAAACTCGCTCTCCACATCAAAGACGCTCTTACCCGTCTCGATGGCAAACAGCCGGGTTCCGACCTGCACCGCGTCGCCTGCGTGCGCGTAAAACTCGCCGACCACCGCGCTCTCTTCCGATATCCCCATCTGGGGCAGAAGCACCTGATTCGCCATTGTATTCCTCCATCCATCATGCGGTCTGTCTTGACATGATAATGCACATTTATTATACTGAGACTAAGCATTTTTGTCCATTCATACCGTTAATTTTGCGCAACGACGCACATTTGCGCGGTTAATGTGAACAATTGCGCAATCAACGAAAGGTGAACCCGTATGATTCCGTTTGAACGCCGGGAAAAGATCGTTTCTCTTCTGGAAGACCGGAAAATGGTCACCGTGGAAGCGCTGGCCAAAGAGCTCTACGTCAGCGGCGCGACGCTGAGGCGTGATCTTCAGATTCTGGAGGAGGAAGGGCGCATCCGCAGAACGCACGGCGGCGCGGCTCTTCCCCTGCAGAGCATGCAGGATATGCCGCTTCTCTCCCGGCGGATGGAGCGCAGGGAAGAAAAGCAAGCCATCGCGCGGGCCGCGGCGCGCTACATTTCCCCCGGCGAGACGCTGATTCTTGACGCGAGCACCACCGTGCTTGCGCTGAGCGACGCGCTGCGCGACATGGGCTCGCTCACCATCATCTCCAGCGGCCTGTTGACCGTGCAGGCCTTCGCCGTGCCCGGCCGCCGCGTGATGTGCACGGGCGGCGTGCTGCGGGAGAACTCCGCCTCCCTTGCGGGCGTGGACGCGGCCGCGTTTCTGCGGGATCATCACGGGACGTGGAGCATCGTATCCTGCCGGGGGCTGACTGCCGACGGGCTGTGGGAAAGCGTGCCGGAGGAAGCCGCCATCAAGCGCTGTATGCTCGACGCCGGGGAAAAACACATGCTTTTATGCGACGCCAGCAAGCTGAACCAGTATTACCTCTGCAAGACCAGCGAACTGCGTCGGATCGACGTGCTGATTACCGACGCCGCGCCGCGGGGCGCGCTGTTGGCCGCGCTGCAGGAAGCGCGTACGGAAATTGTTGTGGTTTGAAACAGGGATAACGCTGCTTGGTCTTGAAAATGGCCGCCGCCGAGACGAGCTCAGCATTGGAAAAATTTCAAGGGAGGTTAACCTATGAAAATCGTTGATCTGTCAAAGGAATATGAGGCTACTTATTTCGTTTGTCTGGAGGAGTGGTCGGATGAAATGAAAGAGGCCGGAAACCACAAGGAAGTCTGGTACAACGAGATGAAGAACAAGGGGCTGCGGGTAAAGCTGGCGCTGGACGACGAAGGCAAAGCCGTGGGTATGATCGAGTACCTGCCCGCCTCGCTTTCGATCATCGATGGGGATGGCCTGTACTACATCAACTGCATCTGGGTACACGGCCACAAGCAAGGCCCCGGCGATCGGCGCAGGCAAGGCTATGGCAGGGCGCTGCTGCTGGCCGCGGAGGAAGACGCCAAAGCGCTTGGCGCAAAGGGCATGGCGGCCCCCGGCGTACCCATTCCCGTATGGATTCCCGCTTCCTTCTTTAAAAAGCACGGGTATACCGTTGCGGACAAAAACAGCATCATGAAACTGATGTTCAAGCCGTTCACCCCGGACGCGAAGCCGCCCGTTTTTATCCGGCAGAAGAAAAAACCCGAAAAGAATGAAACTCCCGGCAAGGTGACCGTGACCTATTTCCTCACCGGGTGCTGCCCGGCGTGCAGCATGGTATGCGAACGCGCGAAACGGGCCGCTGCGGAGTTCGGCGGCAAGGTGGCGTTTCGCACCGTGAATACGATGGACCGGGAAACGTATCTGGAATGGGGCATGCATAACGAGCTGTATATCGAGGATCGGCAGGCGACCACAGGCCCGCCGCTTTCCTATGGCAAAATCAAAAAGATGATCGGAAAACAAGTAAAAAGTTTATAAAGAAACGCGGGGTGAGGACATGAGCGATACCATCCAATGGCTTTTGACCGGCGAACCGTACGTCGCATACCGCACGCGCCTGGATCTGCTGGGCCAGCCGGAGGACAGCAAAGAGGTGAAACAGGCAAGGGCGGCGATGCTTTCGCATCCGCCGGTGCTAAGCCTTGTGTCCGATCTTGCCGGTTGGCCGGACGGCGTTCTCAGCAATCATAAAAAAGCGGACTTGCCAATCCATAAACTGGCGTTTCTGGCCGATCTCGGCCTGACGCTTGCGGATCCCGGTATCGAAAGCATAACGCGCAGCGTCATTGCGCATCTCTCGGAACAGGGCGTGCCCGAAGTGCTGATAAACGTACCCACGGTTTTCGGCGGCACGGGCAAAGACCTGTGGGCGTGGATGCTGTGCGACGCACCGCGCCTGTATTGCGCGCTGCGGAAGTTCGGCGTGAAAGACGCCGCGCTGGAGAAGGGTATCGAAACGCTGGCGGCGTGTGCGGCGGATAACGGCTTCCCGTGCGCCGCGTCGCCGAAGCTCGGAC
>JBDRTL010000287.1:0-6442 GCA_043824045.1 Bacillota bacterium | reverse complement strand
CCGAATCTAGAACTTGACGGTTCCCGTAAATACAAATAATACGGAAAACCTGCGCGCTTATTCGGCGGGTGCCGGCGCGGGCGTCTCGGCAGCGGGCGGCGCAGGCGTGGGGGAGTATGCGGCGGTGGGCGGCGGCGTTTGCGGATTGAGCACGGCGTCGTAGAGGACGTTCAGCGTCCGCGTTCCGGCAACGCCGTCCGGATCCAGGCCGTGATCCCGCTGAAACGCCTTTACGGCTTTCACGGTGCCGTCGAGATACGTTCCTGTGGCCAGCGCGCCCTGATAATAGCCAAGCTCCTTGAGTTTCATCTGCAGCCAGTAGACGTCCTCGCCGGTGGAGTTCTTCTGCAGCGAGCGAAACGGCGTGGGGGGCAGCGCGTCGCTGCTGAAAGCAGGCGAAGCGGTCGGCTCGGGGGTGATCGGCGCGCTGTCCCAATTGCTGGACAGCTGCCTGGGCCTGAGCGCGACGCGAAGCTCGGTATCCAGCGGGAGGTCTTCCGTGATTGTGACAAGCGTGCCCTCGCCGACATTATCGTAGATCCACTGCGCATCGTGGTTTAGAAGCCGGATGCAGCCGTGCGACGCGCGTGAACCGAGCATGTTATAGCTTTTGCGGCTGAGCGCGTTGAGATCCACTTCGTTGTAAATCACGGAATGGAACGCGATGTTCTCGTTGATTTTCGTCCAGTACTGCGCGTAGCTGCCGTACAGCGAGAAGAACGCCCAGCGCGCCTTGACGCCGTCCAGCGTGAACACGCCGACGTCGCTTGGCGTGGAGGACGTGCCAGTGGAACAGATCATATACCGCACGGGGATGGTATGCTCCCCGTTCTTATCCAGCGCGTAGGCAACCACAACCTGGTTTTTCACGTCTATGGTGAGCGCGTAGGGGATCGGCGTCGCCACAGGCGTCGGGCGCGGTGTGGCGGACGCGTCCAGCGCGTTCTCCAGATCAAACAGCGCCGACCAGGTTTCCGCGCCCGTGATGCCGTCCACCCGCAGGTTATGCTTTTCCTGAAATGCCTTCACAGCCTCGATGGTCCGGTCCATATAATTGCCGCTGATCGGACCGTCGAAATAATTAAGATCGGTCAAGCGCTGCTGCACCTGTTTGACGCTGTTGCCCTGCGCGCCGCGGGTCAGCTTTCCGTTATATTCGATATCGTAGTTTTGCTTGTCCGGGTCCGCGCCGTCCGATGTGATGACGATGTCGTTGACGTCGCCAAGACCGGAGAGTTCCGTACTCAACTCGGCAAAGCGCGAAAGCGCCGCGGCAGCGAACAATTTTCTCTGCGTCTCGACGTCCGCCGTGCCGGTCGCCTCCAGCCCGTTCTTTTCCTGAAACAGCTTGATGCCGAAGGTCGTGCCCTCCAGATAATCGCCGCTGACCTTTCCGTTGTAATATTCAAGCGCTGTCAGGCGCTCCTGGATGCGTTTCACGTCGTCGCCCGAATCGCCGGTATAGAGCACGCGGTATCCCGCGCCGAACAGCACGGCTTCGGTTTCGCCGTCCACCATGCCGGTGACCTCGAGCCCGAAATCTTCCTGAAACTGCAGTACGGCGAGCTTAGTGCCGTCCAGATAGCTGCCGCTGACCTTGCCTTCGTAATAACCGAGCATTTTCAGCTGCTCCTGTACGGAAAGCACGTCCTCGCCGGTATCGCCGTACTGCAGCGGCTGATACCCCGCGTCCTCCTGCGACATCGCGGCGGGAGCAAGGCTTAGCAAAAACAACAGGCAGACGAGCAGACAGAAAAACCGCTTCATTGGACACATCCTTTATCATGATCGTTACAGGTATTCTATCATATCCGACAGACGGTTAAAAACCAGATCGGGCTGATCAGGAGAATTCGCGATATCTTCTTTCGCCGCTTCGCCCGTAAGCACCAGCACGCCGAGCATCCCGTGCCTTGCGCTCATCGCGATATCCGTATACAGGCGATCGCCGACCATCGCCAGCTGATCGGCGCGAAGCCCCGTAATCCGCATGGCTTCGTCCACAATCCCGCGGTTGGGCTTGCCGATCACGATATCGGGCTTGCGCCCGGCGCTGGCCTCGATGAACGCGATGATCGCGCCGATATCGGGCGCGAAGCCGGTTTCCGTGGGACAATTGAAATCCGGATGCGTCGCGATATAGGGAAGACCGGAGCGCACGAGGTCGCACACGCGGGTCATTTTCACGTAATCCAGTGTGGTGTCGTATCCGATCAGCACATAATCGGGATTCTGGTCGTCAATCCGGACACCGATGGCTTGCAGTTCCTGCCGCAGCATTTCGGTGCCAAGCACAAACGCAGACCGGTTCTGGAAGGCTTTCAACGCGTATTGCCCGGCCGCCTGCCCGGAGGTAAGCACGCGCAGAAAGGGATCGCGCACGCCCATATGCCGCAGTTTTTCCACATACACTTCGGACGATTTGCTGGAATTGTTGGTGAGAAACAGCGCCTGCCTGCCGGTGCTCCGCACTTTTTCAAGAAACGCAAGGGAACCGTCCAGCAGCCGGTTGCCCAGGTAGAAGGTGCCGTCCATATCCAATAAAAAACATCGGATGGGCATGAGCCGTTTGCGTATCGCCTGATGGTCCATTGCACTACTCCCGTCTGAATTTGCCGTCTTCTGGCACCGTGACGTCCAGCACGCCGTTGGTTTCGCCCAGCTGCTGCAAATATGCGATATAGGTTCTCAGCGCGCCGACTTTCGCGCGCATGTAGTCGCCGTTTCCCAGCTGCACCGTGATCCCGTCCGCCGTCAGCAGCGTGAGTTGGTCGGGATCGGTGACGTTGATGCTTTCCACCTGTTCGTTAAATTGCTGGATGGTCAGCTCCGATACGATGCTGGAATAGGCGATCAGCTGCGATTTGAGGCGGACGGAGAGAAAGTCCCCGACGATGGCGTTGGAGACATTGAACCCATACACTGTGGGTACCTTGCCCCCGTAGCTGACGCCGCTGTATTCTTCCAGCACCATGCCGTCGATATCCAGCATGTACTGGATGCCCAGCCACTGCATCGTGGCGACGATCTCCCGCTCATCCACAAACAGGTAGACCTCGCCGGGATACTGCTTGTACAGGTGCTTTAGAATCATCCAGTGATCCGTTTCGAGACTGTCCCGGACCTTGTCTTCGGACACCGCGAAGATGTTGTCTCCCTTTTCGATGCCGGAAAGCGATGCGATATGCCCGGCGGTGCGGGTATGATTGCCGATGACATACACGGTCTGCAGCCGGAATACGACGGTTTGCAGCAGGGTCAGCGCGATAATGATCACGACGGTGAATACAATCAGGCGGTTAATACCTTTGTTGGAACGCCTGGCGATACCGGGCGCATACGCGGTTTCCGCGTACGGCAGATCGGGCTGCGGAACAGGTTCGCCGGGATAGCCGTTCCTACCGTATTCGGTTGGGGTTTCGCGGTTGTTGCGCATAGCTCGCTCCCAATCAGTCCTGCGGCAGGTTCATCACGATTTCTTTGAATGCTGCGCCGCGGTGCTCATAATCGCGGAACATATCAAAGCTTGCGCAGGCGGGGGAGAACAACACGTTGCCGCCGGATACGGCCTTTTCTCCCGCTTTCCGCACAGCGTCCTCCAGGCTGTAGGCAAACGTGAAATCCATAAACTCATTTTTCTTAAACGATTCCGCGATCTGCTGCGCGGTCTGCCCGAGCAATACCGCATGGGAAATGTACGGCGACGCTTTGATATCCGCGCACAGCGAATCAAAGTCCGTATGCTTGTCGTAGCCGCCCAGAATGATCACGGACGGCGCCTTCATGCTCTGTACGGCCTTCAGGGTGCTCGCCGTGTTGGTGCCCTTGGAGTCGTTGATATAGGTGACGCCGCGCACCGTGCGAACGGTTTCAATCCGGTGTTCGACGCCCGTAAATGTCTGCAGCGTGTGCTTGATGACCGCGGGGGACAGGCCGAAAAATACGGCGATCGCCGCGGCGGCCATCGCGTTTTCCAGGTTGTGCGGCCCGGGAATCAGGATATCGTCCGCCTGGCAGATCGGCGTAATCATACCATTCTGTACGGATACCACGGTTTGACCGTTCAGGCAAATGCCGCACCGCACCGGGCATAATCGGGAAAAATACGCAACCTTCGGCCGGATGCGCTCGGAAATTTCGCGCGAGATGGGATCGTCGAAATTGATCACGGCGAGGTCGTCCTGCGTCTGGTTTTCAAAGACGCGCTGCTTGAGCGCCGTATAGGCTTCCATGGTGTGGTGGCGGTTTAGATGGTCCTGCGTAACGTTGAGCAGCGCGGCCGCCAGCGGGCGGAAGGTTTGGATGGTTTCCAGCTGAAAACTGGATACCTCAACAACGACGACGTCGTCCTCCTTGCTGATCATGGCGATTGCGGACAGCGGATACCCGATATTGCCGCCCACGTGCACCGTATATCCGGCGTTTAGAAACAAAAGCCCCAGGAGCGACACGGTGGTCGTCTTTCCGTTGGTGCCCGTTACGGCGGCGACGCGGCCTTTAAGCAGCCTGAACGCGAGCTCCAGTTCGCCGATCAGCGGCACGCCCTGTTTTGCCGCTTGCTTAACTACCGGCGCGTCGATCGGCACGCCGGGGCTGATGACCACCAGATCGCAGTCCGAAAGCAGCGACACGGGGTTTTCGCCCATGTGAAACTCGCAGGGCGTATGCAAAAAAGCGTCCAGATCCGTGCCAAATGCATCCGCTTTTTGACGATCGTTTAGAAGGGGTACAGCGCCGTGCAGCAGCAGAAGCTTTGCGGCGGCAATCCCGCTGCGCGCCATCCCGACCACAAGAACGCGTGCGTTTTCCAGGTTCATTTCGCAGGCCTCCCGCTTATATCCATGGCAGGGACAGTACCGCAAGGATGGACAGCGCGCTTTGGACCGCCGCGTACATGGCGACGATCTGCGGCTCGGTCATGCCGCTTTTTTCGAAATGGTAATGAATGGGGGAGACTTTGAAAATACGCTTGCCTTTGGTGAGCTTAAAATACATCCGCTGCATGATCACCGATATGGAGCTCATGATCATAGAAAACGCGATCAGAAAAAGCAGCAGCGGCTGGCGGAGCAGCATGGCGACTCCCACCATCGCGGCGCCCAGAAACATGCTGCCGGTATCGCCCATAAAGACTTTGGCGGGATGAAAGTTGAACCATAGGAATATGAGAAGCGAGCCCGCGAGCACCAGGTTGAACAGCAAAATGCCGAAATCGTCGGCAGGCGATGCGGCCGCGGACGTCATCAGGTAGAACATTGCGACGAAAGACCACGCGATGCTGCCGACGGCGGAGACGCTGGAAAGCAGGCCGTCCAGCCCGTCCTGGAGGTTTGCGCTGTTGACGATGAATACAATCACGAACGTCATCACCGGAAGATACCAGACGCCCAGATCCCATTCGATATGGAGGAACGGAACGATCAGCGCGCTGCCGATGCCGGGGATCAGGTAGCAGTACAGCGAAAACAGGAAACCGGCCGCAACCTGCGCAATGACCTTCTGCCACCATATAAGCCCTTGATTGTGCTTGCGCTTGATTTTGGCGTAATCGTCCGCAAAGCCGATCAGCAGGCTGAAAAGCGTAAAGAGCACCAACATGAGGGTCGGGACTGAAAACCCGAAAACAGCCGAAATAATAAGCGTGAGCGCGGACGTGACGGCGGCGAACATCAGCCCGCCCATCGTCGGCGTGCCCTGCTTGGCCTTGTGGGCTTCCAGCGCCAGCTCATGGATGGGCTGCCCGAACTTGAGCCTGCGAAGCATCGGCAAAAAGAAACGCGCGATGTAAAACATCAGCAGGATGGAGAGGATAAACGAAAGGATCAGCAAGTTCATGCAAACACCTCGACAGACGATTTATGCCTTGCGCAGCTTTTCTTCCAGCATTTCGTTCACAACCACTTTTTCGTCAAACGGACGTTTCACGCCCATGATGTCCTGATAGGTCTCGTGGCCCTTGCCCGCCAGAATCACGATATCGCCTTCCTCGGCTATATCCAGCGCATAGCGTATGGCTTCCCGGCGGTTTTCGATCACGATGTATTCCCCGGAGGTCGGCTTCATGCCCTCTTCAATCGCTTCCAGGATCGTCTCGGGATTCTCGGTGCGCGGATTGTCGCTGGTGAGGATAGAGAAATCCGCCAGCCGTCCGCCGATCTCGCCCATCAGCGGGCGCTTGCCCTGGTCGCGGTCCCCGCCCGCGCCGAACACGCAGATGAGCCTTCCGGGGGTCAGGGGCCGTAGCGCGGCCAGCACGCTGGCCAGGGCCTGGTCGCTGTGGGCGTAGTCCACGAACACGCTGGGGTCGCCGGGCGCGCCGGGCACCCGCTGCAAACGGCCAGGCACGCCGGGCACCGAGTCCAGGGCCCGCTGAATCTCCTCGGGATCGAAATCCAGGGCCAGGCCCACCGTCGTGGCGGCCAGGGCATTTTGCAAATTGTAG
>JBDRTL010000286.1:0-3130 GCA_043824045.1 Bacillota bacterium | reverse complement strand
GGTCTGCCCCTCGAATATACTATTGACCGGCGGCATGCAAGAACAGCTAAGCGCCCTGCGGGCGCAGGGCGGCATGGTGCTGTTGTATCCCGTGGGCACGGGCAAAGCGCCCGACGGCTTTTCACAGTCCGACGTGTGCGCGGCGGACGCAATGCTTTCGCGGTTTTTGCAGCGGTTTGCGCCGGACGCCGAGATCACGGAAGGATCGCGGGATCGCCTTTACATAAACCGCCGCGTGATTGACGGGCAGGACGTGTATCTGCTCGCCAGCACGCTGCCCGCGCAAAGGCGCGTGCGCGTGTCGCTGCGCGGGCGGGGCGCGGTACGAAAGCTCAGCCCCGAAACGGGCGAAGCCTCGCCGCTGCCCTATACGGAAGCGGACGGCAGAGTGCTCATCGACGTATCGCTTGAAGCCGACGAAGCCTGCTGGCTGCTCACGGGCTGCGTGCGTCAGGAAGCCATTAAGGCGGAAACGGCGGTATTCTCCATTCCCATACAAGGCGCGTGGAGCTTCCTGCCGCTGGACGCTTCCCATGACGAGAAACGGGCGGATGATGCGGCGGAAACCATTCTGTCCTTGCCGCTGGCGCGATTGACGGATGTGCAGACGGGCAGAACAGACGATATCCGGATTAAAAACACAGCCGAAGAAAAAGGCTGCTGCGGGCGGCACGTGAGCCTGTGGAAGGCAAGTTGGCTGGGGCGGCGCGTGGGCTGGGGTGACGACGCGAACAAGCACGACCTCTATTTTATAAAAACGCTTGCGGTGGATGCGCCGGTGCTTTCCGCGCGCGTGTGCGTCGCCGCCGTGAACGCGTTCACGCTGTATATCAACGGAAAAGAGATCGCGCGGCGCGAAAGCAATCGGCTGCCGTGTACACTGGACATCTCGGAATATCTCACACGCGGGCGCAACCTGATCGCCGTGCATGTGCATACCGATACGCCTTTAGACAGCAGAGAATTGATGCAGGCCGAAACCATCCCGCCCGATGCGCTTGCCTCGCTGCTGCTGCAGGGGGATATCCACACGGAGGACGGGGAAGTCGAACTGCTGTCCGATTCCTCGTGGGCGGCGGCAAGCGAAGTTTTAGACGGCTGGACGGACACGGAACCGGCCGACGTGCTTATCATCGATCCCAAACAGGTGCTCTGCCACGTCGCGCCGGGATTGCAAAGCACGGACTGGGTGCGGGCGTGGGAGCGCGGCAGGCCGCCGATGCCGCCGTGGGGCGATCTGCCGCTGTTTGATGAAAGCCCGCGGTATCCGCGCGCCGTGCGGTATACGGTCACGCTGCCCTCCGGCGCGGTTTTCGCGGAGACGCCCGATGTTTCAGGCGAATACGCCGCACGGTTGGACGGGAAGCCCGTATCCTTTGCCGCCAAGGCGTTGCCGCTGTCCGCGGACGGAGAAACGCACCGCCTGCGGCTGGATATTAACGCGCGTTCCCCGGAGGACGGCCTGCGTGAGCCGCTCCGCGTGCGGCTGCGCCCGCGGCAGGCGTCGCTCGGCGACTGGAGCGGGCGCGGACTTGCCTGGTTTTCGGGCCGCGCTTTATATCAAAAGACTGTCGAACTGCGTAAAGAATCCAACTTGCGTTACGAGCTGGACCTGGGACGCGTGCATTTCTACGCGGAGATTTGGGTGAACGGCGCCCCGTGCGGCGCGCGCATCTGGGAGCCGTACCGGATGGATATCACGGAGCATCTGCGGGACGGCCAAAACGAAATCGCCGTGATCATCGCCAATTCCGCGGCCTGCGAGCGCCGCCACATGCTCGTGGACGAGGGCATGGCGCTGGCCTGGAACCGCTACTGGAACGAGGACAACATCGACCGCGAGCCCGAAAACCTCGTATCGGGCTTGCTCGGGCCGGTGAAAATCACAACGTATTCCGATTTGTAAAAACGAGACGGTTTATTTCGTAAAATCCAAATCATACCGCGTGCCGTGGCTGAATAAAACGCCGTCGGTCAGCCGGATGCGCAGGATGACGGTGTTTTCATCGGCTTCGTTGACGTGGCCGTTGCCATACCACGAGGCGAACGCGGTTTTCAGCTTCTCATGCAGCGGTTTGTTCTTTTCCGCGCACAGATAGCCGAGATTCCCGCCGACGCCGTGCGCCGTAAACCACTCGCCGCACACGGCGACCTGCGGATCGATGGCGATCTGCTTCATCTTGCCGGAAAGCGCGTAGGTAATCGAATAAAAGCTTCCCCGCTCGTAAAACGCGTTCACGGTGCGCACCGCGGGGCGGCCTGCGTCGATGGTCGCCAGCGCCAGCAGCGTATCATGCCCGAAACGTTCGTTCAGTATTGCTTCAGCTTTGGGATCGATAGTGCCCATCCTCTACCCCACCTTTGCCTATACCTTTAGAAAATATTATAACTGAAACCTTATGCTGTCTGCTATGACAAATATCATAGGTTATCTCCAGCCTGCTCAAAATGCCTGAGGTACGCGAAAGCAAAAGCAGCAAGGGCTGAGCTTACTCGCAGCGTAAGTGATGCCGACTGCCATCCCGATGCTGACAACGCAGATCGGGTCTTTTTAACAGGATGTCCCCAATTAATTGTCGGGGATGGTGAAGCCGGTCAACGCCTTCCACGCGTTGCGAATCGCGGTCTGGTTGGTCATGCCGTAATTGGAATCGAGAACTTTGGTTTCGTCCGTCGTGCGCAGGAAGTGCATGCAGAGATGCCCGTCGAAATTATTGTCCGAAATGCTGCCGGAAAGGTGCGCCACATCGTGCATGGCCGCCAGCGTCCACCGGCTGTCCGGCAGTTTGACAAACACAGGTCTGGGCGTCCAGGTGATTTCATTGTTGAAGGCCTGGTACATCGTGGCGGTGTCTGCGGCGGTCAGCGGTTCACAGTCGGCATGCCGGCCGCGGCTGTACACCCGGAGGTCCCACGTTAACCCGGATTGGTAATCGTACACGGTCAGATGGGCGCTGGTACTTAAAGTGGGCTTGATCTCGGTGTACCAGTACAGGGGCCGCACCGCCGCGCCGCCCGGCCCCGATGCGGTGCCGTAGGAGGCGGAACTGTACCCCGATGACGCGGACGTGGACATGGACACGGACGTGGAAGACGAGGACGATGAGGACGAGGAGGAGGACGAAGACGA
>JBDRTL010000285.1:0-2196 GCA_043824045.1 Bacillota bacterium | reverse complement strand
GGTCACAGCATCGCCATGTCGATCGTGGTGCTCAACCTGCGGAAACTCGGGAATCTTTTATTGCGTTTCCTGCGCTTCTTTCGATTTCGGACCTGCTTCACTGAAATATTGACTTTGTTCAGCAGACATTAACTAAAGCCACATCCTGAGTATCGCGCGAAAGCTATAAAATAATTGCCCCGCTTTTTCGCGGGGCAGTTATTTTGATACCGTATGTTTATACCTTTTTGCCTTCGATCCGTACCGCTGCTCCGATAAAATCGCGGAACAGCGGATGCGGGCGGTTGGGGCGGCTCTTGAGTTCGGGATGGAACTGCACGCCTACGAAGAAGGGATGCTCCGGCAGCTCGATGATCTCCACCAGATCGCGCCCCGGGTTGCGGCCCGCGACAATCATGCCGGCCGCGGTGAAGCGATCCAGATATTCGTTGTTAAATTCGTAGCGGTGGCGGTGACGCTCCCAGATTTCGCTGACACCATACGCTTTTTCGCTCCTGGTGCCCGGCGTAAGGGCGCAGCGATACTTTCCAAGACGCATCGTGCCGCCCAGCTGCTCGAGGTTTTGCTCCGGCATCAGGTCGATGACCGGATAGGTGGTATGCGGGTCCACCTCCGTAGTGTGCGCGTCCCGCATCTCCAGCACATGCCGCGCAAACTCGATCACGGCCATCTGCATGCCCAGGCACAGGCCCAAAAACGGAAGGCCGTTCTCGCGCGCGTACTGGATGGCGTGCATTTTCCCGTCCAGCCCGCGGGAACCGAACCCGCCGGGGACGACGATTCCGCTCACGCCCGTGAGTTTCTCTTCCACATTTTCCGGCGTTACGCCCTCGGAGGCGATCCACTTGACCTTCACCCGTACGCCGTGGTGTATGCCGCCGTGCGTCAGGGCTTCCACGACGCTTAAGTACGCGTCGGGCAGCTCGACATATTTGCCGACCAGACCGATGGTTACCGTGCCTTCGCTATCCATCTGCCGTTTGACCATGCTGCGCCACTCGGCGAGATCGGCGGGGTTATCCGGCAGCCCGAGCAGCTTGATCACCTGCGTGTCAAGCCCTTCCTCGTGCAGCATCAGCGGTACTTCGTAAAGCGAGCTTGCGTTCAGGTTCTGAAATACCCGCTCAACGGGCAGATTGCAGAACATGCTGATCTTTTCACGCACATCGTAGGGCAGCTCGTGGTCGCTGCGGCACACCAGAATATCCGGCGAGATGCCGATCCCGCTGAGTTCCTTCACGCTGTGCTGGGTGGGCTTGGTTTTCAGCTCGCCCGCGGCGTTTAGGTACGGCACCAGCGTTACGTGCAGGTACAGGCAGTTCTCCCTGACGACCTCCGCGCGCATCTGCCGCACAGCTTCTAGAAACGGCAGGCTTTCAATATCGCCTACCGTTCCGCCTATTTCCGTAATGACGACGTCAGGCGCGGTTCCGGTGCGGCTGACGGCTAAAATGTTCCGCTTGATCTCGTTGGTGATGTGCGGGATGACCTGTATGGTCGCCCCCAGGTATTCTCCCTTGCGTTCGCGGTCGATCACAGTTTTATATACGCGTCCGCTGGTTACGTTGCTGGCCTGGGTTAAATTCTCGTCGATAAACCGTTCGTAGTGCCCGAGGTCGAGGTCGGTTTCCGCTCCGTCGTCGGTTACAAAAACCTCACCGTGCTGATAGGGGTTCATCGTGCCTGGATCGACGTTGAGATACGGATCGAATTTCTGGATGGATACTCGCAGCCCTCTGCACTTGAGAAGCCGTCCAAGCGACGCGGCGGTAATCCCCTTGCCAAGCGACGACACGACACCGCCCGTAACAAAGATAAATTTCGTATCCATATCCTTTAGACCCCCCCTCAGTTGTAAAAAACAAACAAAACCCATTCTATCAGCAGAGCCACGCTTTCGTCAATAGTAAAAAGCACGGATTTTTTCGCTTTTCGCATCTGTATTTCCATTTGCCGTTCTATGGATTATAATGGCCGTATTGCGTATCGTTTGGAGGAGTGAATTATGTCCGTAATCCTCAGGCTTGCCTCGGCATTCGGAGATCATATGGTCCTTTGCCGCGATCAGAATATCCGCGTTTTCGGAGAGGCGGAAAGCGGCCGGGAGGTCACCGTTCATATACAAGATGATACCGCTTCCTGTACGGCTGTCAAGGGTCAATTTGAGGCGGCACTGCCGCCGATGGCCGCCGGCGG
>JBDRTL010000284.1:0-4000 GCA_043824045.1 Bacillota bacterium | reverse complement strand
GGGCACGCTGGACCGCTTTAACGACGCCAAGCAGGCCGAGGAAAAAGACCGCGTAAAGCACAAGATTTTAACGGAGGACGCTTAAGCACAGCGTTTCAAACCCGCGCCTGAGGACAGCCGCCCTTTGGAAGCCCCTCGCCGGCCGCGAAAAGAAAACAGAGACCGTTGACAGTTCCCCTGTCGGCGGTCTATTCTGATAAGGGAAGCGAGGCCGTACACCCATGAAGCAAAACACGATTTGGTCTGCCTACGGCAGCGAACTCAAGGCGATGGCGAAGGATGTGCTTGCTGCCGCGGATGTGGCGGACGATATCCCCCGCAAGGACGCGCTGATCGGCATCAAGCCAAATTTGGTGCTGGCCTCGGTTGCCGCAAACGGCGCGACCACGCACCCGGAGATCGCGGAGGGAATCATCGAATATCTGCGGGAAAACGGGTTTCATAACCTGTGCATGCTGGAGGGCGCATGGGTGGGCGCGCGCACAAAGGACGCCGCCGACGTGTGCGGGTATACCGATCTTTCGAAAAAAACGGGCGTGCCGTTTATCGACACGCAAGCGGACACGGCTACTTTAAAAGACTGCGGCGGCATGGAACTGAAAATCTGCGACAGCGCGTTAAAACTTGACTACCTGATCAACGTGCCCGTGATGAAGGGGCACTGCCAGACGCGCCTGACCTGCGCGCTGAAAAACCTGAAAGGCCTGATTCCCAACTCCGAAAAACGCCGCTATCATACCATGGGCCTGCACAAGCCCATCGGCCACCTGGCCGCGGGGCTGAAAAGTAACTTCGTGCTGGCGGACGCCGTCTGCGGAGACCTCGATTACGAGGAGGGCGGCAGCCCCGTGCAGCGCGACCAGATTTTCGGCACGTACGACCCCGTGCTGTGCGACGCGTACGCCTGCGCGCAGCTGGGCTACGGCTTAAAAGACGTTCCCTATATCGGCATCGCGGAAGCTTTGGGCGCTGGCAGCGCCGACCTGTCAAAATTAGAAGAAATCGTATTGCAGGCTCCGACCTCGCCCATGCGCCCGCCCAGCCGCCGCGTGAACGCCCTTTTGTCCCGCGTGCGGCAGAAGGACGCGTGTTCGGCCTGCTGCGCGAACACCGTTTACGCGCTTTTACGCCTGCAGGAATCGGGAAAACTCAGCAAATTGACCGTGCCCGTATGCGTGGGGCAGGGCTATCAGGGGCAATCCGTCGAAGGCGCGATCGGCATCGGAAAGTGCACCTGCGGGTTTGATTGCTTCGCCAACGGCTGCCCGCCTTCGGCGGCGGATATCCTGCGGTTTCTGGAAGATAAAATCTCCTGAAACGCAGCCTGTAAAACCTTGGCGGCATGCCGCACGCGCGGCGGCCAAATATGATATAATACCCTTGACCGCAAAAGGGAGGACTGCATATGTTCGGTAAGTTTGTCAACAGCTATCTATACGGAAAATCCGGCAAAGGCGATTACACCAAGGACGACCTGCCCCAAAACAGGGGCCAGCTCTTCCGCGAAATGCTGCGCGTGCGGCTGAGCGCGCTGACGCGCATCAACCTTCTCTATATGCTCAGCTGGCTTCCGGCGATGATCATAATCGTATACCACCTGATCCTGATTTACACGGCGCTCAGCGGCATGGCGGAAGCGAGCTTCCTGTTTGAGGAAGGCTCCCTGCTGCAGGCGGACCTCGACCTGCAGATTCAGACGGGGCTGGAAACGATCAAGTCCATCGTGCTGTTCGGCCTCCTGCTGCTCATCCCCGCGATCACGATCACCGGCCCGTTTACCCCCGGACTTTGCTACGTCACCCGCAACTGGGCGCGGGACGAGCACGCCTTCATCTTCAGCGATTTCAAGGACGCCGTGAAAGAGAACTGGAAGCAGGGCCTTCTGACCGGCTTCATCACCGGTCTGGTGCCCGTGGTCGCCTATGTCTGCTGGGATTTCTACGGCACACTCGCCAATCAGAACGGCCTTTTATACGTCATCCCGCAAATGCTCACGCTGCTCATCGCGGTGCTTTGGATGATGAGCCTGATCTTTACGTATCCACTGATGATTAGCTACCGCCTCACCTATTTGCAGCTGATCCGTAATTCCTTCCTGCTCACCTTGGGGCGGCTGCCGCAGACGGTGCTGTTCAAGCTGATCTCGTTGGTGCCCGCGATGATCGTGTTCGTGGTGGCGCTGCTCACGCCGTACTATGTGTGGGCGGTGGTGTTCGGGTTTTTGTACTACATGATTTTCGGGTTCGCGTTCAGCCGCTTTATCTCCGCAAGCTTTACCAACGCGGTGTTTGACAAGTATATCAATTCCAAGATCGAAGGCGTGCAGGTCAACCGCGGGCTGCATAAAGAAGAAGACGATGACGACGATATGGACGAAGAACAATCGGACGAGCGGCGGCAATCCAAGGGGTGACGGGAGTGTACGCCGCCTTTGCCTCCGTTTATGACCGCCTGATGGCCGATGTGGAGTATCCCGCATGGGCCGCTTTTTACCGCACGCTGCTGCTGAAGCGGGGCATAACCGGCGGCGCGGTGTGCGAGTGCGCCTGCGGCACGGGCAGCCTGACGCTGCTGCTCCAGAAGCATTATGAAATGACCGGCGTGGATATCTCCGGCGAGATGCTCGCCATTGCCGCGGGCAAGGCGCGCCGCGCGGGGCTTTCGATTCCCTTTGTACAGACGGATATGCGCTCTTTTTCGCTGCATCGCCCCGCGGACGGCGTGCTGTGCACCTGCGACGGCGTGAACTACCTTCCAAACGAGCGGGAGGTCGCCCGGTTTTTCCGCGCCGCGCATCAGGCGCTTCGGCCCGGCGGCGCGCTGATCTTCGACGTTTCCACGCCCTATAAGCTGAAAACCATTCTGGGCAGCCATTCCGTCGGCGAGGACGCGGAGGACGTCGCCTATCTGTGGCAAAATAAATTCTATATGAAGGACTGCCGCGTGGAGATGCGCCTGAGCATCTTTAAACGCGAGGAAGGCGGCCGGTACGCGCGGATTGTGGAGGAACAGACGCAGTACGGGTATACCTGGCCCGTTTTGCAAACCCTGCTGTCGGCGGAAGGCTTTACCGACATCAGCCTCTACGGCGACCGAATTTTAGACGCCCCCAAGGCCACGGAAAGGCGCTTTCACATCGCGGCAACGAAGAAGGAGACATAACCCTTTGGATACCATGCTGCACTTTACATTGGCGGACGGCGCCGTACGCGGCCTGCTGATCGATTCGACTTTGGCCGTGCGCAAGGCCCAGGAATTGCAGGGCTCCAGCGCCGTGGCCGCCGCTGCGCTCGGGCGCGGGCTGACAGCCGCGGCCATGCTTTCCTCCACGCTCAAGGAGAAGGATTCCTCGGTGACCTTGACCATCGACGGCGACGGCCCGCTTCAAAAGATCGTCTGCGTAGGCAGCGTGGACAGGACCGCCGAACCCCCCGCGGTCGCCGTGCGCGGGTATGTGCAAAGCCACACCGTGCAGCTGCCGCTCAAAAACGGCATGCTGGATATCGGCGGCGGCGTGGGCAGGCACGGGCGCTTGAGCGTGGTGAAGGATTTGCGGCTGAAGCGCCCCTACATCGGGCAGGTGAACCTGATCTCGGGCGAGATCGCCGCCGATTTGGCGTACTACTACGTGCAAAGCGAGCAAACCCCCTCGCTGGTCAGCCTGGGCGTGATCGCGTCGGACGTGACGGTGACGGCGTCTGGCGGCGTGCTTTTGCAGGCGATGCCCGGCTGCGAGGAGAAAATCATCGGTCAGCTGGAGCTCATGTCGCCGATTTTCGGGGATATTGCCAACGAACTGCGGCACGATTCCCCGGAGAAGCTGCTTGACATGTGGTTTGGCGGCCTGCGGCCGCAGCGGCTGGAAACCCGCCGGCTTTCCTACGAGTGCAGGTGCTCCAAGGCGCGCATGGAGCGCGCGCTGATCTCGCTGGGCGCGGAGGAAATCAAGCGTATGATCACCGACGACGTGGACGGCGCGGAGCTCGTGTGCCACTTTTGC
>JBDRTL010000283.1:0-2521 GCA_043824045.1 Bacillota bacterium | reverse complement strand
GTCTACGTCTGCCTGCCGGACGAGGGTCTGTTCGCGTTTACGACAAAGCATCCCGCGGACGATTGGGAAGCGCATTATATGATGGACGTCACCGGATGGATCGATCCCTGCCCATTCTGGGACGAGGACGGGAGCGCGTATTTGCTGCACGCGTTTTCCTTTAGCCGCGTGGGCATTAAAAGCATCCTGTACCTGCATAGAATGCGCCCGGACGGGCTGGAAATTCTCGATTCCGGGAAGATGGTGTATGACGGCGGGGCGGAAAACGTCACCACGGAAGGCCCCAAGATGTATAAGCGGGACGGGGCGTACTACATTCTCGCGCCCGCGGGCGGCGTGACGAACGGCTGGCAGCTGGCCATGCGAAGCGCTTCTCCCTACGGGCCGTACGAGGTCCGGCGCGTGCTGGAGCAGGGCAAAACGGCGGTCAACGGCCCGCATCAGGGCGGCTGGGTGGATACGCCGTTTGGCGAGGACTGGTTCATCCATTTTCAGGACGTCGGCGTGTACGGGCGCATCCCGCACCTCCAGCCCGTGCGCTGGGCGGACGGCTGGCCGGTGATCGGCGACAATGGTGCGCCGGTTTCTTCCTGTAAAGCGCCTAAAACAAGCCATCGTACCGAACCGTTCATCCCGACTTCGGACGAGTTCAAGGGGGAATTGAACCTCGCCTGGCAGTGGCAGGCGAATCCGCGGAAAGAATGGCATGAAATGACGGATAACGGCCTGCGGCTGTTCACGGCGCAAGCGCCGTCGCTGTTCGAAGCCGGGCAGTTCTTGTCCCAGCTTATGCAGTCCTTTGCGTTTGAGATGGACGTCCGCCTGACGCTGCATCCGGATACGGACAGCGGCTGCGCGGGCGTTGCGGTGATGGGGTATACCTGCCACTACGCGGCGCTGTTCCCGGGCGAAATCCGCCTGGTGCGCGGCGTAACGGAAACAAAAAGCCGCCGTGACCCGATAGCCGTGCGGGAAACCGTGCTCGAACGCCTGCCGTATGCCGGGGATACCGTATTCCTGAAAATGCGGATTGCCGGCGGGCGCGTCCGTTTCTTTTACAGCGGGGACGGCAAGGCATACCGGCAGCTCGGCGGGGAAGCCGCCCTCTCCCGCGGCGGCTGGACGGGCGCGCGTCCGGGGATATTCGCCATGAGCCGCGAGCCATCAACAGGGTATGCAGATTTTGCCTTCTGCCGCTTTGCAAACCTGTAAGCGCGGCGCGCGGGCGGCAGTCGGTGTGTGAGCTGATTACCAAAGAACCCGGTTTTTGATATGGAAAGAACAGGTCACCGCAGCGCCCAGATTGCGGTCGAGCGCGGCGCGACTACCACCCCGTCTCCGCTTTGCGCGCTGTGCTCCGTGCCGGTGTCAAACACCGCGAGGAGCGTGCCCTCCGAAGGCATGAACAGCGCTTCGTCATGCGAAAAATTGTGCGCGATCAGCAGCGTTTGATCGCCTTTGGTCAGCGTAAAGGCGGCCAATCTCGCGTCGGCGGTTTCCGCAAGCGCGGCGGTTCCATTCACAAAAACTGGGTATTGCCGCCGGAAGGCCAGCAGCATACGGTAAAACGACAAGAGCGAATCCGGGTCGTTCAGCTGTTCGTCCACGCCGGTTTTCAAGCGCTGCTCCTGCGTGGAATCCGGCGGCGGTTCGCAGATTCCGGCCTGCTCCGTTACGCTCCAAAGCATGGGAAGCCGCTTGTTTTGGTCGATTCCCGAGCCTGTCATCCCGATTTCCTCGCCGTAGTAGAGGAAAGGGACGCCGGGAGAGAGCAAATAAAGCGCCGCCGCTTGCTTTTGCTGCCGCACATCGTTTCGGAGCACCCCGGCGATACGCCCCTGATCGTGGTTGCCCAGAAACGGCGCCGCGGTTGCATCGGGGTTGATCTCCGCTATGCTTTGCCGCCAGGTTACGATCCGTTTGGCAAACGACTGGCCGGATTCGCTTTGCATGGCTTTGGTCAGCGCGCCTGTGGACGAAAGCGGGAAATCGAAAAGCGCATCGACGCCGCTTTGATACAGCTTAAGGATCGCCACCTCGTCCGTCCATGCTTCGCCGACGATCAGCGCGTCGGGATCCATGTCTTTTACGGTTTCGCACAGCCAGGAAAGGAACGCGCGGTTGCTCTCGGCTTGCGAATCGTAATACCGTGTGACCGCGTCCAGCCGGAAACCGCCGACGCCGTGGGACAGCCAGAACGCGGCGATGGTTTGAATCTCATCGCGCACGGCCGGGTTATCCAGGTTCAGCTCCGGCATATCCGGGCTGAAACTCCCCGCGTAATACCAGCCGGTACCCTCTACGGGGTGGTCGCCCTTGCCCTGGGTGAACTGATAGTAGCCGATATAAGGATCGGTCAGCTCTCCGCTTTGCAGGCTTTGAACGGCGGCAGCAAACCATGGATGCTCCGATGACGTATGATTGACGACCAGGTCGAAAATGATCGTGATGCCGCGCGTTTCGCAGCCGACGGCCAGTGCGTCAAAATCGGCGAGGGTGCCGAAGCCCGGGTCGATATCCA
>JBDRTL010000282.1:0-15121 GCA_043824045.1 Bacillota bacterium | reverse complement strand
GTGCGGGCTTCGGCTTCAATTCCGCCGCCCCATGCCCAGATGGTCAGTTTGCCGGACAGTTCCGCCGTCCCCTCTGCGTTGGAGACGATCGGCACGAGGCCGATCAGCGAGACGACCATTAACAAAGCGAGTAATTTCCTGAGTTTCATGATGTATCCTCCTATTCGTATCTGTACCGTACACCTGCTGACAGCACATAGCGAGACCTTGCTATGCAAAACCTTGCTGTTTTTCCATCCGGAGGGGTACAGTGCTTGTTATCTGCATTGTAGAATGGCCGCCTTGTGTTTTCAATGTGATAATGCCAACATTGTGTGCACTCTCTCAACCACTATTCTGCGGCAAAAAAAGGTCCGCCATACGTTCCGGCGGAAAAGCTCGCCTGGTTCACGTGCAAAACCCATGGCCTGAAATGGGCGGCAGCTTGATCAACGCCGCACCGTTCGTTTAAAACCTTTAAAAACAGTTGACAGGATTGGACACATTGTGTATATTGTATAAGTACAATATATTAGGAGGCTGCTATGAACATACTGGAAGTTGAAACTCTATGCAAAACATATCCCGCGTTCAAGCTGAAAAACGTATCGTTTGCGCTGGAGCACGGGTACATCATGGGCTTTATCGGCTCCAACGGCGCCGGAAAGACCACGACGCTTAAGTCGATCATGGGTCTGGTCATCAAAGATTCGGGTACCATCCGCGCATTCGGCGAGGATTTTACGCAGCATGAGCTTAAAATCAAGCAGAAGACCGGCTTCATGATGGGTGGAACCGACTACTTTCCCAAGCACAGGCTTTCGCAGATCACGGACGTCGTGCGCCGCTTCTATCCGGAGTGGAACGAGGAGGCGTACCGGGCGTACCTCCGGCGCTTCTCGCTTAATGAGAACAAAAAGATCGACGAGTTATCCGGCGGCATGCGCGTGAAGTATTCGCTCGCCCTTGCCCTGTCGCACAACGCGGAACTGCTGCTGCTCGACGAACCCACCAGCGGGCTCGATCCCGTGGCGCGGGACGACCTGCTGGAGCTGTTCCAGCAGCTGATCGAGGACGGGAACAGGTCCATCCTCTTCTCCACCCACATCACCAGCGATCTGGACAAGTGCGCCGATTTCATCACCTATATCCAAAACGGCGCGATCCTCGAAAGCTGCTCCAAGGACGATCTGATTTCAAAGTACCGCATGGTGAAGGGCGCGGCCGCGCAGCTGGAGGGCCTCAAGCGGCAGTCGGTATCCTGGCGTAAAAACGCGTTCGGCTTTCTGGCGCTGATGGAAACCGCGAAGGTTCCCGCGGACGCAAGCCTTGTTGTGGAAGCCCCGACGCTGGAAGACATCATGGTCTATCATGAGAGGAAGGAAGCGGATGCATATGAAAGCGCTGCTGTATAAGGAGTTCAGGCTGGTCGTCCACCCGATGTTTTATCTGGTGCCCCTGTTCAGCGTACTGCTGCTGATTCCCCAGTGGGTATTTTTCATCGCGCGGATGTACTTCTGCTTCACCAGCGCGCCCAACCTGTTTACCCTGTCCAGAACCTATAAGGATGTCTACTTCTCCGCCACGCTGCCCGTAAGGCGCAAAGACATTGTCAAAGCCCGCGTCCTCACGCTGGTCGCGCTGGAAGCGCTGCAGCTGCTGGTGGCCGCCGTGTGCGTGTGGATAAGGCTGAACTTTATGAAGACCCCCAACTGGTTTATGGATCCCAACGTCGCCTTTCTCGGCCTTTCGTTTGTGATGTTCGGGGTGTTCAACGTGGTGATGCTGCCGATGTTTTACAAAACCGCGTATAAAGTCGCCCTGCCGGTGATCCTGGCCATGCTCGCCGCCCTGCTTTTTGCCGCCGCGGTGGAGCTTGGCATTGTGTATGTGCCCTTCACACGCGTGCTGGACGGCATGAAAACCACGCCCGCGCATATCATCGCCCTGCTTGCGGGCATGGGGATTTTCGCCGGATTGAACGTGATCGCGTACCGGGCGTCCGCCGCGCGGTTTGAGAAAATCGACCTATGAATATCGTGATCTCGGACGCTTCCGATACCCCCATCTACCAGCAGGTGTTTGAGCAGATCCGCGCGCAGATTCTCCGCGGGGAGCTGCCTCCGGGCGCGCCCCTTCCGCCGATCCGCACGATTGCGCTGGAGCTCAGGATCAGCGTGATCACGGTGAAAAAGGCGTGGGAGATGCTCGAAGGCATGGGGTTGATCGTGACGCGCGTGGGGCGCGGCACCGTCGTGGCCCCGATGAGCGACGAACGGCTGCAGGATACCAAAGCGGATCTCCTCAACAAAAGACTTGCGCAGGATATCCGCTTCTGCCGCGAACTCGGGTTTTCGCAGGATGAAATCGTCAAGGCTTTGCAGGAACGCTTTTCGGATAAGGAATAATATAGGGATTTCATCCCTATTACCCTGATCAGGGGCGTGCCCCTGAACCCCACTATTGGCCGCGCATTGCGCGGCCAATGATGGGTCAAGGGCATGGCCCTTGTCGGGGTGTTAGGGGCGGAAGCCCCTATATCTTCGTTACTCCGCACACATCGCGTACAGCGCTTCCCGCGAAGCGGTGCCGGTGGTGTGGAGCTGTTGCACGGTGATAGACGCGCCGGCGTTGGCGAGCCACGCGGCCTCTTGCAGGGTGGCACCGGCGGCGAGCGCGCAGGCGGCGACGGCCAGGAAGGTATCGCCCGCGCCGCAGATATCGATGGGCGGCGGCACGGGAAAGGCGGGCACGTGCTCAGCCTCGCCGCCGGAAGCCGCCACGCAGCCCTTGCCGCCCATGGTCACGATCACGGGCCGGCGGGTGCGGTTTTCCAGCGCCAGCGCGATGCCCTTGATGCCCTCAATGTCCGCGCCCAAAGGCTTTCCGAGCGCGCGGCAGGCCTCGATATCGTTGGGCTTGATGATCACGTTTTGATACAGCCCGATTCGCTCGCGGCTGTCGGCGAGGATGATCGGTTTGTGCGCGCCGCCGCATACGAAATCGCGCATCGCGCCGGTCACGCAGCCGAAGGTCAGCTGGTCGCACACGCACAGCGCATCCAGTTCCGGCATCCGCTCTGCGAGTTTTTGTAAAAGCGTTCGTTCCGTTTTTACGTCAAGCGGCGTCTGCGGCCCAAAATCCAGCCGCGCGCCCTCGGTCAGCTCGTCGGTCAGGCCCCGGCGCAGCGGCTTGATGAACGCGTTGGTGAAGCGCTCGCTGTCCGCCGCCAGCCCGTCGGTATTGACGCTGTATAGATGCAGCAGGTCAAGCAGCGAGCGTTCCCGCCAGTCGTGGCCGGTGACGCCGAAGGCATAGACCTTCGCGGGGGCAAGCGCGGCGGCGTTCGCCGTCACGTTGCCCGCACCGCCCAGGCTGATGCGCTCGCGCACGATGGGCAGCGGGTAATACGCGGTCTCCCGCGAAAGCTGGCTTTTGGTCATATCGGCTTCCCAGTATACGTCCAGGCAGAAATCGCCCAGAATGCCGACGCGCACCTTGTCGATACCCGCAAAAATCTCCTTTAACCGCCGCCTGTTCATCCCTGCCGTCCGCCTTTCCCGGTGAGTTTTTCATAGAGGTTGGGGATCGTCTCCAGATGGTTGCCCACGAAGTGCCAGCCCATCCCCCCGCGGCTGACCGGCCTTAAAACGATGTTCTTGCGCGGGCGGTAGTAGTAGCGCGGGTCGTCGTGGCCGACCTTGCGCCTGTAATCGCCCAGGTCGATCAGGTCGAAGTTCGCGGTGGTGATGTCGAAGGTCTGATAACCCAGATTGCGCGAGATGGACAGCGCCTTTAAAAACACCTCCGGCCCGATCACGCCCGAGCCGAAGTTTAAAAACACGCCGCCGGAAAGCTGCGACACGGCAAAGCAAAAACTGTGAAAGTCGATGCCGCTCGCGCCGCCGATGGCCTGAAAATCGGTCGCCGGGTGCTGGTGGATGATGTCCGTGCCCAGCGCGATGTGGTAGGTGGCGGGCACGCCGAGCTTCCACGCCTGGTAAAGCACGCAGTCGTCGCGGTAAGGGAAGCGGCCGGGATGCCCGTCGATATACCGCGCCAGCGATTCGCCGTAGCCGTAGCCTTCCTTCCAGCCCGCGGCGATCGCCGTATTCATCCAGCGCCCGGTCTCCTCCCACATGCCGAACGAACCGTCCTCGATGGCTGTGGGCACGTCTTCGGAGGTGCCGCCGAGGTAACAAAGCTCAAAATCGTGGATGGAGCACGCGCCGTTGCCCGCCAGATGGGTCACCCATCCCTCGCGCATCAGCGCGATGAGGTAGCGGGACAAGCGGTTTTTGATCACGTGCGCGCCCATGGAGAAAATCACGGGGCGGTGGTTTGCGCGCGCCGCTTGCATGCGCTTTACCAGCGTGTCGAAATCCTCGTCGCCCCACGGCGGCACGGGATCCAGACCCGGCGTGAGCATGTTGCCGATGGTAACGAGGTTGACGCGCTTCCCGGCAGACTCCGTATGGATATGCGCAAATAAAAGCGTGGGATTGTGCGAAAACCCGAGGAACGAAAGCACCGCGCGCAGGTCCGTAAAATCGCCGAGAATCAGGTCCGCGCCCGCCGCCGCAAGCCGCCGCTTTTTCTGCGGGTTGATTCCGCTGCGCGTTTCCTCGTCGCTGGCCAATCCCAGCGCGCGCGCGCCGATTTGTTTGCCCAGCGTGATCTCCACCTTGCCGTCGCCGATCACCGCCACGCGGTCGCCTGAAAGCCCCGCCTGTTCCGTCAGCCGTTTGAGCACGGCCTCCTTGGAGCAATCTTCCGCGCCAACCGGCGCGCCGCGGACTTCGTCGAAAAACGAGTAAAGCCTGAGCGCTTTTGATTCCCGCACGACGTCGGGATGGTCGGTGCCGCTTGCGGCGTACAGCTTCACGCCGCGAAGCTTGAGCGCGCTTAACATCTCGCGCGAGCCGCGGATCATGAACTCCTCCCGCGTTTTCCGCCCGTTTTCGATGGCTTTCAGCCGTTCGCTGACGTTAAGCATCAGCCTGCGGTTGTACTCCGCCTTATACGCCCACGGGTCGCCCGCGCCGTTCTTATTTTTTCCGTGGCGTTTGACGGCCTCCGCCAGCCATTTCATCTGGTGGATGGTCTGGACGCCCGTCGATTCGTCGATATAGGCGGCGACTTCTTTGCGGATGTCGTCCGTGGCTTCCCCGCCGCAGATCATTTCGAGCATCATCGGCTCCATCACGGTTTCCCAGCCGTGCCGAAGCGTGGACAGCGTCCCGTCAAAATCAAACACCACCGCCTGCACCGGCGCGGGTTCGCGGGTTTGCGTATTGGTCATTTGTCAGTCCTCTTTCCCGAAAAAATGCGCCTCGAGCATCAGGCACAGGCAGTGGTAGACCGCCAGATGGAGCTCCTGCACGCGGTAGGTTTCCCGCTGCGGCACATCCACCAGGAGGTCGCTGGCCGCCGCGAGCGCGCCGCCGCCCTCGCCCGTGAGCGCGATCACCTTCGCGCCGCGCGCTTTGGCCGCGACGGCCGCCAGCCGCACGTTGCGCGCGTTGCCCGAGGTGGACAGGGCCAGCAGCACGTCGTTTTCCCCTGCGTACACAAACGCCTGCTGCGCATAGCACATCGCGGGGTCCGCGTCGTTGGCAAACGCCGTGGAAAACCCGATTAAACCCGAGAGCACCAGCACGGGCAGCCCGCGCTGCAGGCTTTCGGCCAAAAGCCCGCCCTCCGCGCCCCGCGCTGTCAGCGCATCCTTTTCCGATGGGGTCAGCGGGCGTTTCAATTGGAAGCCCTTCATCAGCTCGCCCGCGATATGCTCGCAGTCGCACGCGCTGCCGCCGTTGCCGCAGAGCAAAAGCTTCCCGCCCGCGGCAAAGCTTTCGGCGATCATCGCGTAGGCGCTTTGGATCTTGTCTTGCGCGGATTTAAGTTCGGGATGATCAAAAAGCATCGCGTTCAGGTGCGTTTGCACGTTCATCGGCCGCTCCTTTCCTACCGCAGGCGGAACTGGTTGGGCGTCAGCCCGTAATGCTCGCGGAACCGCTTGGAAAAATAATGCGGCGTGTTGTACCCAAGTGCGCGGGCGATCTGCTCCACGGGCAGGCGGGTTTCGGCGAGCATTTCGGCGGCCTTGGTCATGCGGCACTTGGTGACGTAGTCCACCAGGTTGATGCCCATGTGCTCCTTGAAGATGCGGCTTAAATAGTTGTTGGAAAGCATCGTATATTCCGAAAGCTTCGTCAGCGACAATTCCTGCGACAGGTTGTTGTGGATGTACTTCACCACGCTCTCCACGGCGATGCGGGTGCGGCTTTCATCGTTGCGCTCGTAGAGGATGAATGTGCTCGCCTGCGTAAGCCACGCCGAGAACGCGCTGATGTTTTGGAAATAGCCGGAGGACTGCGGCGAGGTGAAGCGTTCGTCGCCTCCGCGCATGCGCACCTTGATGGCCTCTACGTATTTGGACAGCATCTCGTGCTTCTCCGGGCAGTCCACCTTCGCGGAGATGATGTGCTCCATCGACACCTGAATCTGGCTCTCCAGCTCGTCCTGGTCGTCCTGGTCCAGCACGCCGGTATAGGCCTTGAGGTCGGCCATCAGCGCGGTGTGCGTTTCACCCAGGAGCTTGGGCAGCGGCTTATAGATGAACAGGTTGTTCCATTCCTCGAAATAGCTGTGCTCGTACGCATTGAGCGCCTGCTCAAAGGACACGTGGATGTCCGCGGGCGACGTGCACGACGAGCCTACCGCCACCGTCACGTCCACCGACAGCAGGCGGCGGGCGTAGCTGATGATACTCTGCATTTTACTCTTGGTCAGTTCGCCCGAGGAGAGCGCGAGCACGCAGATGCAGTTGTCGTTTCGCTCATAAGCGATGTATGCGGTATCGATGGAGGACTGCCGTTCGATATAGCCGATCAGCGCGTCGTTGGCGGGCTGGTCGTAGTTCTCGTCGTCGTTTTGCGTTACGAACAGCAGCATGATGCGGTACTGCGCGTCGGTCATCAGGCGGGTGTGGTACAAAAGATGCTTGTCAAAGCTCTGCTTGGAGATGGGCTCGCCCTCGGTGATCGAGCGCATGAAAGCCAGCTTGAGCGTGGGCAGGTTTTCCTCCCAGTCCCTGCTTAAGTTCAGGATTTTGTTCTCCATCTCGGTCAGCACCGTGTCCACCTGCGCAAATTCGTCGGCGCGGGAGCTGTCCTCCTGTTCCATTTTCATGAGCATTTGCTTGGCGCGCGACATCAGCTTTTTCACGGGCGCGTAGAAGTGGAACGCGAAGACGCGTGAAATCAGCAGGAAGACGAGCACCGTTAAGGACGTGATAATAACGGCGAAGATGATGATGGTTTGGTTGACCTTTAAAAAGCTGCCAGCCGGCACGTAGCTCACGATCAGCCATCCGTTTGGAAGCATCGCGCAGGAGCGCAGCGTTTTGCCTTGGCCGAGCGCGGCGAACACGCCGCTACTCTCCGCTTCCAGGCATTCCTCGTTTGATTCGTACCCCATCGCCGCAATGCTGACCGGCGCGCTGGGCGCCGCGCGGTTTAGGATCAGATTGCCCGCGGAATCAAACACCACCATCATGCGGTCGTCGATGGCGGAGATATCGCCCAGCACACCCGCCAGGAAGGTGACCGGCACGTCGATGGCGATCATCGCCTGCGCCTGAATGAACGGCATCGTGGTGGGGTAGGGGAAGATAAACGTCATCGCCGCAACTGCGTTGGCGGTTTGATGGTACACGATATTGCGCAGGCTGAAATAGGTTTTGTTGTCGCGCAAAAGCTGCACGGCCTCAAACCAGGTCATGTTGGGCCAGAAGATCCGGTTGGACGTGGTGTTGCGCTTGTAGCCCATGGAAGAGGAGGCGACATAGTCCCCTTCTTTAAAATAGACGTGGATGCCCAGCAGCAGGTTTTGCGAGGAGGATACGATTCTTGTCAGCGTTGTGCATAGCTTGCTTACCTCCGGCAGGTCGAACTCGCCGATCAGGTCGTCCAGCACCGCGCCGTTGCCGTTGGCGAGCGTCAGCGTGATCAGCGTCTTTTCCACGGGGACGAGGACGCTGGAATAAACGACGTTCGCCGCCTGCTTTAGAATCAGGGTGTTGAGCTTCTGCGCGTCGCGGGTGTAATAGTCGTTGGCGATGGAAACAAAGGCAACGCTCAAAAGGGCCGCCATCAGCGTGACGATGAGAAAATACGAAAACGTGAGTTTTGTAATCAGGGTTGCCTTTTTAAACTGTATCCATTTCATGGCGCTCACTCCATATTTCCCGTTTATTTTATCATATTCCCGTGGGATTTGTCCGCTTGTATCCGGATGAAAACAGGATCGTTGTATAATCGTGAAATATTGTTACCGCGGATAGCCGCCAAACGGCGAAATAGTGACCAGCAGGGTTAATTTCTTGTCTTAACTTATATGTTTATCGACCATATAATACAAACACAAGGAAAAATACCAACGGATGGAGAGTGACCATGCAGTTACCCGACCGTACCCTTCGCAAAAGCGGATACAGGTTTTTCAACGATTTCCGGCTGTATAAAAAGCATATCGCGCTTGTGATTTTGTTCCTGCCGACGATCGTTTACTTCATTATATTCAAATACATCCCGATCTCCGGGCTGGCGATGGCGTTCAAGGACTATAAAATCGGGCTTGGCATCTGGGCAAGCCCGTGGGTAGGGCTGGACAATTTCAGGTTTGCTTTCTCCACGGCCACGTTCACACGGGCGTTCATGAACACCGTCATCATCAGCTTTTTAAAAATCCTCACCGGCTTCCCCGCGCCGATCATCCTGGCTTTGCTGCTCAATGAAGTGCGGCACATGAAGTTCAAGCGCACGGTGCAGACCATCTCCTACCTGCCCCATTTCTTAAGCTGGGTAATCGTCGCCGGGCTGTTTTCGCAGATTTTGTCCCCCAATACCGGCGTGGTCAACTACATCCTCAAAACATACTTCGGATTGGACAAGGCGATTTACTTCCTGGGCAGCAACGAATGGTTCCGCGGCACGGTGATCGTCACCGACATCTGGAAGGGCGTTGGCTGGGGCTCGATCCTCTACATCGCGTCCATTGCGGGCATTGATCCCTCGCTGTACGAGGCCGCCGTGTGCGACGGCGCCAACCGGTTTCAAAGGCTTCGGTACATCACGCTGCCGTGCCTCATGCCCACGATCACCATCATGCTCATCCTTCGCGTGGGCAACGTGATGGGCGCCGGCTTTGACCAGATCTTCAATTTGTATAACCCCGCGGTCTACAAAACAGGCGATATTATCGATACTTTCGTGTACCGCTACGGGATCGGGCAGATGAAGTATTCCCTGTCAACGGCGGTCGGGCTTTTCCAGAACCTGATCGGGTTTGTGATGGTCGTCGGGATGAATTTCACGGCGAACAAGATCAACGGCAGCGGAATATGGTAGAGGAGCGGTACCGATGAGAGAAAAGTTTTCCATTGCGGACGTCGTGATTTACTTTCTGCTTGGCGTCTTCGCCCTGTCCATCTTCTTTGCGTTTGAGCACCTGCTTTCCCTCTCGTTTTCGCCCAGCTACGTCGCCACCAAGGGCGGGCTGCACCTTTTGCCGGTGGACGCGACGCTGGATAACTACAAAAAGGTGCTGGAATCCAAGTACATCTGGAACGGATACAAGAACACGCTGATCCGCACGGTCATCGGCACGTCGCTGCAGCTGATGATCACATCCATGGGTGCGTACTCGCTGTCCAAACGGTTTTTCCCGCACCGCTCCCTGTGGACGTTCATCATCGTTTTCACGATGTTCTTCTCCGGCGGCCTGATTCCCACATACATCCTGGTGGTGAATCTCGGGCTGATGGACAGTTACGCCGCGATGATCCTGCCCGGGCTGGTCAGCGCGTTCAACCTCGTGATTATCCGAAACTACTTCATGTCCCTCCCCGAGGAGGTGGAGGAGAGCTGCATGATCGACGGCGCGGGGCGGTTTCGCATCTTTTTCCAGATCGTTTTGCCGCTGTCCAAGCCCATCCTTGCAACCGTCGCCCTGTGGCTGGCCGTGGACCACTGGAACGCGTGGTTCGACGTGCTGATTTACATCACCAACGACAAGATGTTCACCCTGCAGATCGTGCTGCGCCGCATCATCATCACGGGCACGCAGCAGATGCTGGATTTAAACATCTCGTCGGAAGTCCTGGCAAGCCAGATTCAGTCCAGCCCCGAAGGCGTGAAGGCCGCGGCGATCTTCGTGGCCACCCTTCCCATCCTCTGCGCCTACCCGTTCATCCAGCGTTATTTTGTCAAAGGCATTATGATCGGGTCGCTCAAGGGGTAAATGTGGTATGATTCAGGCAGTCTAGCCTGATCAAATATAAAGGAGGTTAGCTCAATGAAAAAACTGCTCGCCCTATTGCTCTGCGCAGTGCTGATCATCCCCGCCGCGGTCAGCATGGCCGACGAGGTTCCCGTCAAATGGTCCGGAACCATCTCGGTCGCCAGCTACATGTTCGCCCCGTTTGACCGGGAGAAGGACATCGTAGTCGGCGAGGTTGAAAAGATCCTGAAAGAGAAGTACGGATATGACGTTACGTTTGATGTAGTCTACGTCGAATATCCGCAGTACCAGGAGATTATCAACACCCGCATCGCAGGCAAAACCGCACCCGACATCTTTATCTCCCTCAACCAGACCAATATGGACACCCTCTATGACCAGGGCGCGCTGGCCACGTGGGACGTGGAGTTCTTCAAAGAGAACGCGCCGGAACTGTACGAATTCTTCAACAACGGCGGATATCATGGCCGTTTGGCGGAATTCGCGGACATGTTCTGGGATTACTCCACGGTTGAAGGCGGCAAGATGGTCACCGTCGCCGGCATGACCGAAGCGGGTTCCATGCCCTACAAAACCCTGATCTACCGCGGCGACTTCCTGGAAGCCCTCGGCGTGGATCCGACCGCCTTGCCCATGACCGTGACGGATTTCGTGGACCTGATGTACAGGTTCGCGCTTGACGATCCCGACGGCAACGGCGTCAAGGACACCTACGGCTTCTCCGCCACCGCGATCGAAGCGCTGTTTGGCGCCTACGGCAGCTACACGGCGATCTCCTCCGGCTTTAGCACCAGCCCGTCCTGGGGCCCGAACTGGGTGGTCGGCGAAGACGGCAAGGTCGTCTGCTCCGACATCCTCCCCGCCAACAAAGACGTGCTTGCCATCCTCCAGAAAGCCTATGCCGACGGCGTGCTCGATCCCGAGTTTATCACGGGTGAAAACACCGGCGGCTACTGGGCCATCGCCCAGGGCTTCATCAACGGCCTGTACGGCGTATCCGCCCTGGCCTCCATCGACCACTACCGCCTGCCCGAGATCGTAGGCGACGACGGCGGCCGCTGCGCGCAGGAATACTACGCCGTCAACGGCACGGACGCCACGTTCTACTACGGCCCGTGGCCTGCAGGCCCCAGCGGCGATTACGGCTGGCGCGTGGGCTATGCGGTCGGCATCGGCGAGAACATGATCTACAACGCCGCCCTCAACGATGATCCCGAAAAACTCGCGGCGATCCTGGCGATCATGAACATCTTCTATACGGACGATGAACTGGCCATCCTCGCCAGCTACGGCGTGGAAGGCGTGACCTTCGACTACACCGACGCCGGCTCTGCAGTCATGCTCGTGACCAACGAAGAGATGAACGAAAAGGGCGTCGCGGTGCTGCGCGGCATCTACGGCGGCGGCCAGTGCTACAACGAGAGGATTCTCGAGCTGGGCTTCTACAACAACCCGACGATTAAAAACCGCCTGGATTGGTTTGAGGTACCGCAGTACAACAGCTACCTGAAAACCGTTGTGCCGGTATCCCTGCCCTCGCAGGCTGCCTACTCCTCCGAACTCCTGGCCTATCGCGACGAGACCTGGATCTCCATCATCAAGGGCGATCTCCCCGTGGACGCCTATGACGAGTATGTCCAGAACTGGAAAGACCTCGGCGGCCAGATCCTTACCGACGAAGCCAATGCCTGGTATTCCGGCACCTGACAACTTCGGCATAGAACCTATTCTTCCGTCGGCGCGGTGCAAACCTGCACCGCGCCGAGCGTGTCGATAAAGTGGCTTCGCCACTTTATCGAAGTTGCACTTCGACCTTGTTCACTTCGTTCACGGCCAGGTCTTAGTGTAGGGTAATACCACTCTGTTTGATTGTCGCAAGCCACACTTTCGTTTGCTTGCTCTGTCAAACCTCCCAACTCCAACTCGCTAGCCGCTACGCGGCTGTGCCCACAGGGCACACGCTCGCCTTCGTTGCCTGCTGCGCAAGGTTCCGAAACCACCGCTAAGGGAGGGCGCAGCCCGACTAGCGCTTACAATTTGCGAAGCAAATGGAGCGCGTAGCCTCGCGCAAGCGAAGAGAAGGGCGAGGCCGCAACCGCATGTCGCTGGTTTCGGATTTACAGTCGAAGGGTTGTGACCCTTCGACGCATCCCAAAGTTTTTGTTTAAACTGGACGCGGTACGTTTTCAACCGTGCCGATTCCTTCAAGTCAATTTTTGGAGAGACGGATATGAATCTCATCGAAAGCGCAAACCGCTGGAACGACCGCGTCGTCAAAAACCTGCTTGCCCTGCAGGTGCGGGAAGGGCATCCGTTGGATATCGGCGGAACGTGGATCCCGGACAAGGGGTTTACCGAGCCCGCGTCGGCCCTGCGCACGACGGACGCGTTTCTGGCCGCCTACTACAGCCCCCAAAGCGCGTATTACGGGCAGGAAATGATGCTGGACGCGGCGCGGCTTGCCATTGAGCACATGAACCGCAACACGCACGCGGACGGCACCATCGACCTGCTGGAAACCAATTACCACGATTCGACGGCAAACGCCTTCGCCGTGCAGGCGCTTTGCTACACCTACCGCATGATGAGGCAATACTCGCGGCGCACGCCGCTTGAAGATACGATCGAAGCCGCCATACTGCTCTTTTTGCTGAATTCCGCCCGCGCAATGGGTAACGGCGGCTTTCACACGCCCAACCACCGCTGGGTGATGGCGAGTGCGCTGGCCCTGTGCTACAGGGAATTCGGCATGGAGGACTGCCGCAAGATGATGCGGGCCTTCCTCGACGAGGGGATAGACTGCGACGCGGAGGGCGAGTACACCGAGCGCTCCGTGGGCATCTACGACATCGCCTGCGACCAGTCGCTTTTGATGCTGAAGCGCGAGATGGACATGCCGGAGCTGATCGAGCCGGTGCTGCGCAACCTGCTGAAGCTGCCCTACTATATCGAGCCGGACGGCACCGTGGCCACGCTCAACTCGCGCCGGCAGGACGTGCACAAAAAGCTCTACCCCTATCCGTACCTGCTGAACTGCCTGTTCGCGCTCAAAGCGCCGCATGATGAGGCGGACGAGCGCTTTCAGCGCGTGGCGGGGATTGCGCAGTACCTTTACGCGCAATATCTGGAGCAGGAGGAAACCGTTTTGCTGCCGCCGGACGCGGGCCAGTTCGTAACGCAGTTTTTGCTCAATCCCGCGCTTGCGGAGGTAGATCACAAGAGCATCCCCATGCGCACGGAGTACCGCAAGCTCTTCCCGCTGGCGGGCGTGGCGCGTTTCCGCAAAGGCAAAGCCGCGCTCACGCTGGTGCGCGAAAAGCCCGTGTTTTTGAAGCTCCAGGTCGGGGAACTGGTGCTGGGGCTTAGGGCGGCGTCGAGTTTCTTCGCCGTCGGGCAGCTGATCAGCCCCGATATGCAGGAGATTGAAAACGGCTGGCGGCTTGGGCGGCACAGCGAGGGCGGGTATATGCGCCCGCTGGGCAAGCGCGCGGGCACGGCCGTATGGGAGCAGATACCGCACGAGCAGCGCGAGTGGGTGAACATGCAGTCGCTCACCTGGACGCTCGACGTGCTTGCGTTTGACGGCCGGATTGAGCTGAAGCTGTCGGTCGACGGCTGCGACCGCCTGCCGTGGAAGCTGGAAGCCATCCTGACGCCCGGCGGCACGCTGGACACGTGGGAGGAGAGCATCCACGGGGAGGCGGGCAAGTTCGCCATTCTGGAACACGGCTTTGCATACCGGCTCGGGAACGACCGGATTGCGTGGTCGGTCGGGCGCAAAGAGCACGTCTATTCCGACACCATGCGCAATACCCTGCCCAGGGAAGACAAGGCGTTCACCGTGTACAACACGGGTTTCGCGCCCGCCGAACATTCCGTCGTCCTGACGTGGGAATAAAGCGGAGGAACACATGAACACGCAGCATGTAAACGCAACCATCGACCGGATCGTGCACTGGCAAACGAATACCGAGGCCGGCCAAAAAACCATGGAGAGTTACGACTGGCCGCAGGGCGTGGCGTTGTTCGCGCTCTATCAGCACGCCAGGCAGGCGAAAGACGAAGCGCTGACGGCCTACCTGCTTGACTGGTTTGACCGGCAGATTGCAAAGGGGCTGCCCGGCAAAAACATCAACTCGATGGCGCCGATGCTCACGCTCTCCTTTTTGTATGAGGACACGCGCAGGGAAAACTATCTGGCGGTGTGCAGGGAGTGGCTGCAGTATGCGCTCAACGACCTGCCCCGTACGGGCGAGGGCGGGTACCAGCATATCACCGTCGATTCGGACAACTACGCCCAGCTCTGGGATGACACGCTGTACATGACGGTGCTGTTCGTTGCGCGCATGGGCAGACTTCTGCGCCGCGAGGACTGCGTGCAGGAATCAATCCGCCAGTTTTTGGTGCACATCAAGTACCTGCAGGATCCCGTCACGGGGCTGTTCTACCACGGCTGGACGTTTGCGGGAAAGCACCACTTCGCGGGCGCGTTCTGGGGCCGCGGCAACGCGTGGTATACCGCGGGGCTGGTGGACTATCTGGAGCTTGCGGAGATTCCCGGCGGGGTGAAGATGTTTCTGGTCTCGACGCTTGAGCGGCAGGCGGAAGCGCTGCGGTCTTTGCAGGCGGAAAACGGCATGTTCCATACGCTTTTGGACGATCCCGGAAGCTATCAGGAGTCCTCGGCGACGGCGGGGTTCGCTTATGGCATTTTGAAGGCGGTGCGCCTGGGACTATTGGACGCAACATACCGCGAAACGGGCGAAAAGGCCGCCGCCGCGGTTGCCCGCAGGGTGCTGCCTTCGGGTGAGCTCACGGAAGTGTCGGCGGGCACGTGCCT
>JBDRTL010000281.1:0-2553 GCA_043824045.1 Bacillota bacterium | reverse complement strand
GCGTTTTCCTCGCAGCTTCCATATCCGCACGCGCCGCAGTTCAGGCGGTTTTCCGGCGCGGACTTGTAGGTATGCTCGTACACGTCCAGGATATCCTGCTCGGTGTACTTCACCGCCGGCACGGGCTTTTTTACAAACGTCGTGGAGAGGTCGACGGGCGGCATCTCTTCCGCCATGCCGACCGACGTTTCTTTTTCATGCGCGTACCCGATGATATCCTTGCGCTTTTCGTAGATGTTGCCCACGCTTTCGTTGCCCGCGCCGCTGATGCACCCGCCGTTGCAAAACAGCGGCTCGATGATTTCCAGTTCCTTGGAAGTCACCGCGGCGTGTAAAAGCGTGATCGTGTTTTCGTAGCCCGAGGTATGCACGATGCTGACGGAATCGATGCTGTCGTCAAGCCCCGCGGTCTTGATCATCCCGCCGGGGAGCGGGAAGAGCTTGGCGGTGTCCAGATGCCCAATCCGGTCAAAGCCCGAATCGCAGCATTCTTCCAGCACGATGCCTTCCTCTGCAAACCAGCCGTTGAGCTCCTTGAAGGTCAGAACGCCGTCCACGATGCCCTTGTACTTCTCCTGCTTCGCCTCCGCTTTTTTGGCGATGCACGGGCCGATGAACACCGCGCGCATCCCGGGGTGCAGCGCCTTGGTGATCTTGCAGTGCGCGATCATCGGGGAGACGACGGGCATGAGCAGGTCCAGATGCTCGGGCATATAGGTCTGCACATAATCCACCACCGCGGGGCAGGCGGTGGAGATGCCGCCGCAGCCCGTGCACGCGGCGAGCTGTTTGGTATAAGCGGCCACGGCGTCCGCGCCGATGGAGGTTTCCTCCACGCGTTTAAAGCCGAGCCCCCGAAGCCCCGCCACCAGCCGGCGGCGGAGGTATCCGGGGTACTCGGCCGCAAACGAGGGCGCGACACACGCCACCACGTCGCCGGATTTGACGATTTTCTTCACATCGTCCAGCTGGCTTTCATCCACCTTGGCCTTTTGCAGGCAGGTTTTCACGCAGGTGCCGCAGTTGATGCAGCGGTCCGGATTGATGAACGCCTGATTGTTTTTAATGCCGATCGCCTTCACGGGACATGCGCGGACGCAGCGGTAGCAATCCCGGCACATGGCTTCCAGCGTTTTGACGATTGTCATGGGGCGCCTCCTAATTTACAGGTGCAGCTTCTGGGTGAGCGCTTCCACCGCTTTCAGCCGCGTGCAGTGGGTGATCATTTCGTCCCCGATCTTGACGACCGGCCCCTTGTCGCAGCTTTCAAAGCAGAACGTCGCGCCAAGCGTTACCCTGTCTTCCAGATTATTCTGGGAAATGAATTGTGTCAACTGGGACAGCAGCTTTTGCGAGCCGCGGATGAAGCAGCCCGTGCCAAAGCAAATCGACACCGGCAGCGTATCGGTTACGGCGGGCTGTTCGATGCGGTCGGACTTGATGCGAGAGCGCGCGTGGTAGTGCGTGTGCAAAAGCTCGTGTGCCTTATGGCTGTTGGGCACGCCAAGCAGGTTGTCATACAGGTCCTTGATATAGGGATTGTCCTGCGGCTTGTGCAGCTGGAGCATCTTATCGGTGCGGTAGAGGGCTTCGGTGCGCTTTTTGCGCGCCAGCCGGTCGGCGCTCACGGGCTGGCCGCCGCCGTTGATGCAGCCGGACGGGCAGGCCATCATTTCCACGAAATCGTAGCGCTTTTTGCCTTCCTTGATGTCGTTCATCACCTTGCGCGCGTTGCCAAGGCCCGATACGACGGCCATCTTCACCTTGGTGCCCGAGAAATCGTACTCCACCTCGCGGATGCCGTCCTCGCCGCGTACCTCGCGGATGATATAATCGTCGGACTTCTTGCCCGAAAGCTTTTCACCCGCGTAGCGGACGACCGCCTCGCTGACGCCGCCGGAGTTGCCAAAGATGATGCCGCCGCCGGTGTTGAAGCCGTACGGCATATCAAATGCCTCGGGTTCCATCTCGCTAAACAAAATGCCCTGTTCCTTGATCAGGCGGCTAAGTTCGTGCGTGGTGACGACGAAGTCGACGTCCGGGCTCTCCGCGGCTTTGAATTCCTCGCGCCTGGCCTCGAACTTCTTGGCCGTGCAGGGCATCACGGATACGAACACGATATCCTTTCGATCCATATGCAGCATGTCGGGCAGCGTTTCCTTGGCGAGCGAACCCAGCATCTGCTGCGGCGAGCGGCAGGTGGACATGTTTTTGGCGAAGTCCGAATAGTACTGCTCCATGAACTTCACCCACGCGGGGCAGCAGGAGGTAAAAAGCGGCAGGTTCTCGCCCTTGGAGGCGCGGCTTAAAAACTCGTTCGCTTCCTCCACGATGGTGAGGTCGGCGGTATAGGAAACGTCGTACACGGCGTCAAAGCCCATCATCTTGAGCGTGGCAACCAGCTTGCCCACGGTGTTGGCGCCGCTCTCCAGCCCGAACTCCTCGCCGATGGCCACGCGCACGGCGGGCGCAATGCCCGCGACCACGTATTTTGACTTATCCTGAATGGCTTTGAGCACGTCGTCGGTGTCAGACTTGATGGTCAGCGCGCCG
>JBDRTL010000280.1:0-7209 GCA_043824045.1 Bacillota bacterium | reverse complement strand
CGGCGGGGCGAGATTGCGGTGGAATCGTCGCAAAGCCCAAGGCAGATTGTGGATACGGTGCAGCGCTACATCAGGGAAAACTTCGCCCAATCTATCGATTTTTCCGCAACAGCAGCGCGGTACGGGTTTTCTGGCTCGTATCTCGCGCGTATTTTTCGCGATAGGATAGGCGTGGCGCCGCAGCGCTACTTGATTGACTGCCGGATTTTAGCCGCGAAGCGGCTGCTTGCGGATACGGAGCTTTTAATACAGGAAATAGGCGCTCGCGTCGGTTATGCCGATCCCTATCATTTCTGCAAAGTGTTTAAGCAAAACGCAGGCAAGAGCCCGTCACAGTATCGCAAACAGCACCCGCCTGTCAATCATAAATAGGTTTGCATTCATCCCAAAGCGTATCCCTTGCTTTTAACTCAACGTCATGTTGTTGAATAGGCCGAAGAAGGATATCCTATACCGCAATATTCAGCTGACAAGCTTGCCAAAGTGATCCATGTTTCCCTATGCACAGTGCAGTTCCACGATGCGAAAACCTTTTTGGGATATAATCCACTTAACGGTTTTCTGTTTCTCTCATGTGCCTTACATACCTGGCCGCATCGAATTCTGCAGTTTGTGATGTTCAATTCCCCCTTTCTTTTCACCGGAGAAGACTTTTCCGCGATACCTGGGTGCGAATTCTACGTCGTTTTTTACAGGGAATGATCTTCCAAGCGATGTTTAGTCGCCGTTCACAGTCTCGCGTCCCACTTCCCGCAGAACGGATCGTGCGGCGCTTTGCCTGTGAACGCATCACGCCCGACCAGTTTTTCCAAAATCGCGCACAGCGTTTCATCCGTTGAGCTGTAGCCGTTAATATACGTCTTGATGCGAGGCACATCCAGCAGATGATACGGGTTTTCCACGGAGATGAACACCGTGGGCAGCGTTTCCACAAAGTGCGGGCAGTTCGCGCCCATCGGCTGCGCCCACTCGATGCGCACGACGGTCTGGTTGCTCTTGGTGGCCATGTTCGCCATGTACACAATCGCGTCATACACATCGGCGATGTCGCCATATTTCTGCGCCAAGCCTTCGAAGCCCTGCGGCGGCACGTACTCGTCAACTTCAAACCCTTCCGCCTCAAGCATTTCCCGGAAGTGCTTGCATACGCCGCTTTTCACGGAATACGCAATACCCTGCTCAGCCTCAATGGGCATGTACAGGATTTTTTTGTATTTGTCAGGTGTAAACGGCAATACGCCCTGTTCCTCCTTGACGAGCGTCACGGCCCTATCGGCGCATTCTCTCGCCCACCGTTTATGCTCGGCACAGCCGATCACCGCCTGTGCGGTATCCGGCGTGGGAAGTTCCTTCGTATGCAGGTTCAGGGCGGCTTTCAGCCCAAGGATGCGAAGCACGGCTTCGTCCAGCCGCTCGGGGGTGATGACGCCGTCCAGAACGCCCCGCTTCATGTAACCGTAGTCCTCCTCCAGGTTGCGCGCAAACAGAAAGATATCCGCTCCTGCCGCGATGGTATACGGCACGGCTTTGGGCCGCGGCATCGGGATGGTGAAGCCCGCCATGGTGCAGGCGTCCGTGGCGATGAGGCCGTTAAAGTGAAGCTTGCCGCGCAGCAGACCCTGCATCAGCACGGGCGAGAGCGTCGCGGGCATCAGTTCATGATCCTTGAGCGTCGGATTCAGCGCCTTCTCATAGGCGGGCTGCATGATGTGCCCAACCATCACAGTCAGCGCGCCCGCGTCGATCGAAACCTGATAGGCTTTGCCGTATGTCTCATCCCACGCCTCGCAGGAGAGGTCGTTGATACTGGTCACCAGATGCTGGTCGCGCTCATCGCACCCGTCGCCCGGAAAATGTTTGATCGATGCCGCCAATCCCAACGACTGGATTTCCTCCACATATGCCTTGCCGAACGCCCGAACACGGTCAGGATCGGAGCCGAAGGTTCTCGTATTGGTAATCGGATTACGGAAATTGTAGTCGATGTCAATGATGGGGGCAAACGCCCAATTCACGCCGACCGCAGCGCCCTCTTTGCCGCAGATGACGCCAAGACGTTTGGCAAATTCCACATCGTCCGTTGCTGCGATTTCTGTAGGCGAACCTAACATGGTGCCTTCCTCCACGATGCCGTTGCCGCCTTTTTCCAAGTTGGCGGCAATCAACATAGGCACATGGAAGTGTTTGCGCAGCAAGATTGTAGTTTCCACGGCCTGCCGCGCCGGCATGGGTCGGTACATTACGCCGCCCGGCTTGAGAATGCTTTTAGTCCACTCGATTTCCTCTTCGGTGCCTTGCCGCAGGCACAGGCAGAACAGCTGTCCGATTTTATCATCTAGTGTCATTGCCTGAAGCGTTTCTTTGACCCAATCAAGCTGCTGTTCATCCAGATAAAACGGTTTTTTTTGCAAGATATTGTACTGCATAAGAAAACTCACTTTCCATCAATCTGGTGTTTTACAAAAGAAACGGTTACCAGCGGATTCGGCATTCTCCCACGATCCCGATAGGCGGCAGCGGATGAGGAGCGTTGAATAATGGCGAAGGCTGAGCGATACGGGCTGCACGGCGTTCCAGCGTTGTGGCTGCCTCTGCGCGAATCGTATTGCGTCCACGCCTGATCGCAGCCGATACATCAAACGAGTATGGAGGACAAATACGGGTGCCGCAGTATATGCCGCCTATCCAAAGCGAAAGCGCGTCATACGCGTCGGCAAAGACAACCGTTACCCCTCCTCTGTGCTCTTCCCGCCATTCGAATTCGCCGTCATAACGTAAATAACCTGAAAAACCGGGCAGCAATTTCGTTGCATCAGGCGCTGTGCCCGGTTGTCCGACGGGTGCGAAATTCGGATACTGTTCCGCTTCACAGCAAGACAAGCTCCAGATACAATCCACCGCTCTGTCTCCGGCTGCGGTTTTCGGCAGAGGTTCTGCAAGCGCAGAAAGATCCGTAAACATGACAAAGACGCTTTCGTACGGCATCAGCCGAATGTGCAGCCCTTCCGCATCGCTTTGGGCCTGTCGCACCCCGTTTTCCATAGCATCGTACAGGTATGCGCTGCCGCAAGCGGAGAAGGAGACTGTACCGTCATAGGTTTCCGACAGGCTCTCGTTGAACAGCATGTAAATGTCTGTACCGTCTTTCCTGTAATGGTAAACGCGCAGAGACGGAAATGGATGCGACAATCGTATATCGCGGCGATTCTCCAAAGCGCCGGCCAATGCGTTCAACGCTACCACGCTCCCATCGGGCAAATCCGCTGTGCCTTCGCAGGCGCCCTGTGGCAATCCATCGACAAACAGGACGGGAAAATCACCGGCGCGTTTTGAGAACGCTATGACGGATTCCGGAATAAATTCCGCATACGGCACGATGAGCGCGTCGTAGGTTTCGCCGTTGACGTGCAGGCTGCCGTCGAATTGCATATGATATGCCTCGGGTTTGGCAAAGACATCAGCCGGCAAAATATCACAGTCAATTTGCGCTTCCATAAGCGCACAGATTACCCGCTGGTCAAACATGGCGTCACCTGTCCATTCGCTCTCTCCATGATATAGCACTGCAGCCGGTGCAATATGCACACCGCCCGAAAGAATGGAAGCACAACGGTTTATGTACCGGCACAGCAAGCTGAACGCCGAATACAGCGCATCCCTGCCACCCGCATAGAAATGGGGCGGGCAATCCGGATCCGGAAAGGCTTTGAGGCTGAAAGCATGGGGCGTGAAGTAATTGATGCCGCGAACCAAAAGGTGGTCGGCAATCCATTTCATCTGCCGTGAACCTAAGCCCCAACCGTAAGCGCCAAAGAGTTCGCAGAGCGCGCGGCCTTTCTTCTTAGGATCAATATGCGCCAGCGAGGAACCGAGCTTGCCCAATTCGAAATGATAAAACTCGCCCGATCCCATCACACCGAAAAAGCTTCGCCTGCTCGCGTGTTCTGCTCCTGGTATCACTTGCCCGCCGATTACGTCGATACCTGCCATATGCTGTCCGCTCATCGCCCGGAAATAATGGCCGATGGAGCAGCCCAACCGGGAATGCTGGTTATTGTCCTCAATAATATGGCCGATGGATTCGACGCCATGCCGCTCGCACCATTGCCCGATCTGCTCCGAAAAGCAGTGTTGTATCCGTCTGGTGACCGCATCCATATATGCGTTGCGCGCGCGGGCGGTCGCATGTTTATCATCGAGCGGCGACCAAAGCGCAGGCAGCGAATACATCCAGTCACCTCCCAAACGATTGCGCATTTCCCCGGGCATCGTGTCCGACCACGGCAGCGGCATTTGCTTGCGACCGATGGCCTCGTCGAACGAATAGCCATCGGTATTGCCGACACACGGTTCATCGAAAAAAAACCCGGCAATCACCGTGCCAAAATGCATTCCGAATTTCGCATAATGCGGCTCGTACACCGCGTCGATCAACATGCGGCAGGATCTCTCATCCAGGAGGTTAATGTAATCTGTCCGGCCGCCGCCGTTATGGGTTGTGTAAATCACAAATATCCGCCAAACGCCTCCAGGAACATCCCACGTAAGCAATCCGTCCGTGATTTCGGCCGTAAGGTCGATCACATCCGGCGACAGTGTTTCTCCCTCAATGACGCGGCAAGCCAGTACGTATAGCAGTGCGTCGTCATGAAATACACGCTTCTCGGGCAGCGGCATTCCGCCACGCGCCGCCGGAAACGGCGAGGGCGTATACCGCGCCATCGCGCCTACATCCAACGTCGCATGGGGCAACGGACCAACGGCTTCCGCACGGTGCATCGCAAGGTACTGCTTGCACAATGCAGTGGGCGCTGTTTTCATTTTTCCCGCGGCTTGCCCGGTTGGGAAATGCGCGTCATCCAGAATCCAGACCTTCATATTGCGTTTTTGCGCCTCATCCAAAACAATATCAAGGTCATGCCACCAGCCAGGTCCGGCGAAATCCGGGTGCGGCCGGGCTTCCAGGCATACGGCGCCTATGCCGCAGCTATGGATCGCAGCCATATAATCGCGGATTGTGCTCTCGTCCTCTCCGCGCATCCACAAAAAGGGCAAGATATGGTTGCCGCCCGACCCGCCCATGATGTTTCGCAATTGCCCGTTCTTCATTGCATGCTTCCCCTATTCTGTGTAAACAGCGTCAGCTTGGCAAAGAAATCCTCCAGGATATAGCGGGAATCAACGCTGCGGTACACCCGAATGAGCTTCCCGTCCGGGTTTTCGCGGTTGGTGGTATCCTCGTTGATCCACGGCGCTTTGCACATTTCAAAAGCGCCGCATGACGGATGAAGCGCAACCCCTACGGCCGGTGAATCTCCCAGAGACCAACTTTCGCCCGCTGTCCAAAACGCCCAATCGCTTTGGTTGTAGGCAACGAGCTGTTCGAATAAATGGCGTCCGATTCTCCCATGGGGCAATACTTTGGTTTCAAGCTCGGCGATACCGACACGGATTGTGATATATACATCCGCCGGTATTTGCCAGAATTCGCCCGGTGCGCCCATCACGGTATTGGCAGCGATCACATCGTTGCCGAAATTAAACTCCCGAAAATGCAACGGCAGAACGGACGCGCCATATCCCATGCCGCCGATGGCAACGATCGTCATTCTGCCTGCGATTTCCGGCCGTTCGCGCAACGCACAGGCTACGTTGGTCAGCGCGCCCATACACAGCACAAACAACGGATGCGGGTCAGGCGATAATGCTTGCGAGATAATCGCCTGAGAAGCGTCCGAAAGCTCATAATCCTCGGCCGAGCGCATTGCGGCTGCTGCTCCCATATACACTGGAACATCCGATCCCATTGCAGTGGTAACGCGCTTAATTTCGTCATAGCTTTCCTGTGTTGAATTCTCATTTCGCCGGTTTCCGAACTGCTCGGCAAGGATCCCCTTGACGATCAGTTTGGGACTCATCAGGGCATGCGCTATGGCAAACGGATCGTCGGCTTCGCAAGCCGCGTCCGTATCGATCAGAACACGGATTTTTTTATCATCGCGTACAGAATAGGCATATTGCATGGAATCACACTCCTTAAAACCCATAATAATCCAGAAACTCAATCGCCAGCCTGACCCACAAACCAATATGCTTATCCGAGGTGGCGATCCCAAGTCCGTGAGGGCCGAAGGGGAAGATGTGCATTTCGCAGCGTACACCGGCATCGGCAAGCGCCTTGCCAAGCAAATACGCTTGCCTCGGATCGTCCATGTCGCACGTCTGCCAGATAAAAAACGGCGGTGTTTGCGGCGTAACATGTTTTTCTGCCGAAAAAAAGAACTTGTGCGCGATATCCGGATCACCCAGCGACGAAACCAATCCCCCACCTTGAAACTCCAGTGTTTTACATTCATCGGTGTATTGGATAAATGCTCCGGTGCGCGGGAAAGCGCTCTGTGAAAACACGCCGTAGCTGATAATCGCCGCGTCCGGACGGCAGGATTCCCTGTCTACGGCGTCCGCCGCAAGCGGGTCGCCCGGATCGTGGTGTACGGCGGCCATGCAAGATAGATGCCCGCCGGCGGAACTGCCGTGGATAGCGATCCTGTCCTTGTGGATATTCAGTTCGCCGGCGCGGGCGCGCAAGAGCCGCAAGGCGCGCTGCGCGTCTATCAGTGATATGTATTGGCTGAACGGCTTGACTCGGTAAGATAACAGAGCGGCACTGATACCCGCGCGTACAAGCTCGCGTATGATGGGATAACCTTCGATTTGTGCGACTACACAGTTATACGCTCCACCGGGCGCAACCAGTACGCAGCCTGATTTTCGGCCTCCGGCTGCGGGGAAAAACGCAATGCGCGGCTCTCTTTGGCCGGGCGCGTCTTTCCAGAACGGCGCGGTACCGTCCCACAGCGGGATGGTTTGATAGGTATCCAGCTCGTCGGTCAGCATGGCGTGAACATAGGGAACGCGTTCCGATTCGGTTTTGCCCTCCCGCAGCGCTTTGAGGTTCAGACTATGGTCGAAGGGCTCGGTTTCGCGTGCGAAAAGAAGCTTTGTGTTTCCCTCGTACATATTATTCCACCTCTCTTACATGTTTGAGTTGATTTATCCCTTGATCGCGCCGATCATTACGCCACTTTCAAAATACTTCTGAACAAACGGGTAAAAGCAAAAGATCGGTACGGTTGAAACCACAATCACGCAATACTTGATCAGTTCGCGGTACAGGTTGATCGTATCGGCTGCTTCGGCGGATGTAAT
>JBDRTL010000279.1:0-2908 GCA_043824045.1 Bacillota bacterium | reverse complement strand
CCGGCGTCGTGGCCGGCATGAAGCTTGCCGAGCTCGTAGCAGGCAGCGTAGTAACAGACAAGAATAAGGATGCCAGCGGAAACATCAAGCTCGGCTACGTCGGCGCATTCCCGTACGCGGAAGTGGTGTCCGGCTTCACGGGCTTCTACCTTGGCGTGAAATCCGTCGTCGACAATGTGGTGATGGACGTGACCTATACCAACTCCTGGTATGATCCGACCGCCGAAGCCGAAGCCGCCAACGCGCTGGTCGCCTCCGGTTGCATCATCGTCAGCCAGCACGCGGATTCCACCGGCGCTCCCTCCGCTTGCGAAGCGCTGCTGCAGGGCGGCACGCCCGTCTACTGCGTGGGCTACAACGTGGATATGCTCTCCGTTGCCCCGACCGCCGCGCTCACCAGCTCGCAGAACGACTGGAGCAAGTACTACACCTACGTATTTGAAAGCATCCTGAGCGGCGAAGCGATCGCCACCGACTGGGCGAAGGGATACACAGACGGCGCCGTGATGATCTCCGCGCTTGGCTTAAGCTGCGCGGCGGGCACCGCCGAAAAGGTTGCGGAAATCGAAACGGCCCTCAAGGACGGCACCCTCAGCGTGTTTGACACCTCCAAGTTCACCGTCGGCGGCCAGACCGTAACCAGCTACCTGGCGATCGACACCGACGGCGACTGGGTCGGCGATACCGGCGAAGCGATTTCCGACGGCGTGTTCCACGAGTCCACGCTCCGCAGCGCCCCGTACTTCGCCCTGCGCATCGACGGCATCACAGAGCTCAACGCCAACTAAGCTTTCATTCGTCTGGAAATGGAAGAGGCCACTTCGATCAGGTGGCCCCTTTCCATTATTTTGGGAGGGTCGGCCAGATGCGCAGCGGCAATGCGGCAGTCCGCATGCATAACATCACCAAGGCATTCGGGTCTGTCGTGGCAAACGACAAGGTCAGCCTCGATATCTATCAAGGCGAAATCCTTGCGCTGCTTGGCGAAAACGGCAGCGGCAAGACGACGCTGATGAATATCCTGTCCGGCATCTATTATCCCGATGCCGGTCATATTCTCGTCAACGGAAACGAGGTTTCCATCCGCAGCCCCAGGGATGTGTACGACCTGGGGATCGGCATGGTGCACCAGCATTTTAAGCTCGTGGACGTGCTGACCGCGGCGGAAAACATCATCCTGGGCATGCCGGGGAAGAGCAAACTCGATTTAAAGGCCGTCGGCGACAAGATTCGCGGCATCTGCGCGATGTACGGCTTTCAAGTCAATCCCGAGCAGAAGATCTACGATATGTCCGTTTCGCAAAAGCAGACCGTGGAAATCGTCAAGGTGCTGTACCGCGGCGCGGATATTTTAATATTGGACGAACCCACCGCCGTGCTGACGCCGCAGGAGACGGGAAAGCTCTTCCGGGTGCTGCGCAACCTGCGCGCTAGCGGCAAGGCGATTGTCATCATCACGCATAAGCTGCACGAGGTGGAGGAGATATCGGATCGCGTCGTGGTGCTGCGGCGCGGGCAGAACGCGGGCGAAATGGCGACGAAAGATACCAGCGCCGCGGAAATGACCAATCTGATGGTCGGGCGTGCCGTATCGCTGAACATCGCGCGGCCGGAACCCAGGAAACCCATGCCGCGCCTCCGTGTGAAGCACGTCACCGTGAAGGATGCGGACGGCATCATCCGCCTGAACGACGTTTCGTTCACCGCGTACTCCGGCGAAGTGCTGGGCATCGCGGGGATATCCGGTTGCGGGCAGAAGGAGCTTTTGGAGGCGATTGCGGGCCTGCAGCATTATGAAACGGGCAGCATTCAGTACGTAGAACCGGAAACGCGCAAAGAGATCGAGCTTGCCGATAAAAACCCGCGCGAGATTTTTTCCATGGGCGTCATGCTGTCGTTCGTGCCGGAGGACCGCCTGGGCATGGGGCTGGTCGGCAACATGGATTTAACGCACAACATGATGCTGCGGTCGTTTCGCAACGGGAAATCCGTCTTTACCGACCGGAAAGCGCCGCGCCGCCTGGCGCACCACGTGGTCAAGGAGCTTTCGGTCAACACGCCGGGGCTGTCGGTTCCGGTGCGCAGGCTGTCGGGTGGGAACGTGCAGAAGGTGCTGGTCGGGCGCGAGATATCATCCTCCCCGACCGTGCTGATGACGGCTTACGCCGTGCGCGGGCTGGATATCAACTCGTCCTATACCATATACAACCTGATCAACCAGCAAAAGCAAAAGGGCGTCGCCGTGATTTTTGTGGGCGAGGATCTGGACGTGCTGCTGGAGCTGTGCGACAAAATCCTGGTGCTTTGCAATGGGAAGGTCAGCGGTATTCTGCCGGGCAAAGACGCGGACAAGAACAAGGTCGGGCTGATGATGACGAAATACAAAGAGGGCATACCGCATGAATCAAACGCATAAAACGCCCCTTGTGCGCATCGCCAGGCGCGAGTCGATCCCGATGTGGCAAAGCTGGCTCATCCGGCTGGCCGGGCTTGCGCTTGCGCTTTTGGTCAGCGCGATTGTGATCTATGCGATCGTGCGCCTAAATCCGCTCAAGGTGTACGAGGCGATGTTCAACGGGAATTTCGGCACGGAAAAACGCACGTGGGTCACCCTGCGCGATATGATGATGCTCCTTTGCATCGGCGTCGGCCTTGCGCCCGCGTTTAAGATGCGTTTCTGGAACATCGGCGCGGAAGGGCAGATATTGGTCGGCGGCATCGCCACCGCCGCGGTGATGATCTACTTCGGCCGGTCGATTCCGACGTGGTCGCTGCTGCTGATCTCCCTGGCGGTCAGCTGCGCGGCAGGCGCGCTCTGGGGCGCGATTCCGGCCGTGTTCAAGGCGCGCTACGGAACCAACGAAACGCTGTTTACCCTGATGATGAACTACGTCGCCATTCAGCTGAC
>JBDRTL010000278.1:0-4326 GCA_043824045.1 Bacillota bacterium | reverse complement strand
TGGATGGGCGTCACCGTATCCGATATCGAACGTAAGGAGTTTACTTACAAAGGGGCGGGTTACGACCCCTATGACGTGGATCAGTACCTCGACCAGATCTGCGATGAAATGGTCGCCATGCAGGACAAGATCGCGCAGCTGGAAAAAGAGCTGGAAGAGGCGTACCGCGAAGTGGAGAAAGCGAAGCATGCCGCGCAGCCAGCGCAGCCCACACCGTATGCGCCGCCTACGGCGGAGCCTCCCGTTACCCGGACGAGCGAAACGCTCGAAAGCATCCTGCTCAACGCGCAGCGGCTGGCCGACGACGCTGTGGAAAACGCCAGCCGCAAGGCCGACGATCTGCTCGGCAAGGCAAAGCTTGAGGCCGGGGAGATCACCGAAGGCGCGCGCACCGAGAAGGAACGCATTGAAAGCGAGTACGAGTCGCTTAAAACGGCGGCCCAGGCGTTCAAGGAAACCTTCCTCAAACTCCTCGAGGAGCAAAAGACCCTCTTTTCCAAACAGCTGAAGGAAACGGGGATCTGAGGTCAGGCCTTTACAATTTTCATTTTCATGCCTATAATGAAGGGCGTGTACGGCCGTACACGCCCTGCTCGCTGAAAGGGCAGGCAGCAGATACACATCGGTTGCTGCGCGATGATGAGGACGGACGCTGTATTCGGTTCCCAAGCGAGCCCGGGGCGGTGCAAGCCGGGCGGAACCTAAAAGCGTCGGATCACCTCGGAGCCATCCGCCTGAACGGTTTCAGGGCGGATCGGGCGCTCCCGTTACAGGGCGTGAAAGTGGGCGGTAAATGCCGCCAACACGGGTGGTACCGCGGAAGTTGATTTCCGTCCTGTATGCGCAGGGCGGTTGTTTTTTTAGGAGGAGAAGGCATGTATCAGAAGGTCTCGACGGATATGGATTTTGTCAGCCGCGAAAAAAAGGTGATCGAGTTTTGGAAACGGGAAGGCATCATCCGCAAATCCTTTGACGTGCATAAGGGCAGCGAGCGCTTCACGTTCTTCGACGGCCCGCCCACTGCCAACGGCCGTCCGCACATCGGGCACATCGAAACCCGCGCGTTCAAGGATTTGATTCCGCGCTTCCATGCCATGAAGGGCAAGGATGTGCTGCGCAAGGCCGGCTGGGATACGCACGGCCTGCCGGTGGAGCTGGAGGTTGAGCGGCAATTGAAGCTCGACGGCAAGGCGGAGATCGAGCGCTACGGCATCGAGCCGTTTATCAAAAAGTGCAAGGAAAGCGTATGGAAATACCAGAAGGAGTGGGAGGATATCTCCGACCGCGTGGCCTTCTGGGCGGACATGGAAAACCCGTACGTCACCTACCATAACGAGTATATCGAAAGCATCTGGTGGAGCCTGAAGGAAATCTGGAAAAAGGATTTGCTCTACAAGGGCTTCAAAGTCGTGCCCTACTGCCCGCGCTGCGGCACGGCGCTGTCCAGCCACGAGGTGGCGCAGGGCTATCAGGAGGTCACTGAGGATTCCATCATCGTGCGCTTCCGCCTCAAGGGGCGGGACAACGCCTTCATCCTCGCGTGGACGACCACGCCGTGGACATTGCCCTCTAACGTCGCCCTGTGCGTAAACGCGAAGGAAACCTACGTGGAGATCGAGCTGCACGGTGAAACCGTGATTTTGGCCGAGGCGCGGGTCAGCGCGGTGTTCGGGGAGCACGCCAAAGAGGCCAAAGTCGTAAGAACCATGAAGGGCAAGGAGCTTGAAGGCACTCAGTACGAGCCGCTGTACCGCTTTGAGGGGATCGAGTACCCGCGCGAAAAGGGCTGGCACGTAGTCTGCGACGACTACGTGACGCTCACCGACGGCACCGGCATCGTGCACACCGCCCCGGCGTTTGGCGAGGATGACGCGCGCATCGGCCGCAATTACGGTCTGCCGTTCATCCAGCTGGTGGACACCGCGGGCAAGTTCGTCGCGGGAACGCCCTGGGCGGGCGTCGGCGTCAAGGACGTCGATCCGATGATCATCCGGGATTTGAAAGACAAGGGGCTGCTGGTCGCCGCCGTGCCGTTTACGCATAATTATCCGTTCTGCTGGCGCTGCGATACCGCGCTTTTGTATTACGCGCGCTCCGGCTGGTTTATCGCCATGACCAGGGTGCGCGACGCGCTGGTCAAAAACAACCGCTCCGTGAACTGGTACCCGGACAACATCAAGGAAGGCCGCATGGGCAACTTCGTGGAAAACGTGGTGGATTGGGCGCTGACACGCGAGCGCTACTGGGGCACGCCGCTGCCGATGTGGATCTGCGAGGACGGCCACCAGCACGTGGTCGGCAGCCGCAGGGAACTGATGGAAATGGCCACCGCACCCGTTGCGGACGATCTGGAGCTGCACCGCCCCTTCATCGACGCGGTGGAGATCGCCTGCCCCACGTGCGGCAAGCCCATGCGCCGCGTGCCGGAGGTGATCGACTGCTGGTACGATTCGGGCTCGATGCCCTTCGCGCAGTGGCACTATCCCTTTGAAAACAAGGAAACCTTTGCCCGGCGCTTCCCCGCCGATTTCATCTGTGAGGCGGTGGACCAGACGCGCGGTTGGTTCTATACCATGCTTGCGATCTCCACGCTGCTGTTTGACAAGTCCTCCTTTGACAACTGCCTGGTGCTCGGGCACGTGCAGGACGAAAACGGCAAGAAGATGTCCAAGCACATCGGCAACGTGGTCAATCCGTGGGAAGCGCTGGACAAGCACGGCGCGGACGCCGTCCGCTGGTATTTTTACACCGCCAGCGCGCCGTGGCTGCCCTCCCGCTACAGCGACAAGGCCGTCAACGAAGGCAGGCGGAAATTCCTCTCCACGCTGCAAAACGCCTACGCGTTCTTCGTGCTCTACGCCAACATCGACAATTTCGATCCCAAGGATCACCCGATCGAAAACGTCGAACTCACGCTGATGGACAGGTGGATTCTGAGCCGCCTGAATCAGCTGATCAAGCAGGTGGACGAGGACCTGACCGCCTACCGCATCCCCGAACCGGCCAACGCGATCGAAGCGTTTGTGGACGACTTAAGCAACTGGTACATCCGACGCGGCCGCGAGCGCTTCTGGGGCAAGGGCATGGACGGCACCAAGGAAGCGGCGTTTGCGACGCTGTACGCGGTGCTCACGACACTTGCCAAAACAATCGCGCCGTTTGTGCCGTTTATCAGTGAGGATATCTACCAAAACCTCGTGCGCTCCGTGGACAAATCCGCGCCCGAAAGCATTCACCTTACCCGATTCCCAGCAGCCGACGAAAGCCGGATCGACGAAACGCTGAACGCGCAGATGGCGGTGCTTTTAAACGTCGTCAGCCTCGGGCGCGCGTGCCGAAACTTGTCCAGCCTCAAGGTGCGCCAGCCGCTCCAGGCCATGTACGTCAAGGGCGCGAAGCTCACGGGCGCGTTTGTGTCCCTCGCCGCCGACGAGCTGAACGTCAAGGACGTCGTCTTCACCGACGACGCCCGCGCTTTCACCACCTACAACTTGAAACCGCAGATGCGCACCCTCGGCCCGAAGTACGGGAAACTGCTTGGAAAGATCGGCGCGTGGCTCAAAGAGGCCGACGGCAACGACGTGGTGGACGCGTTCAACGCCGGGCAACCCGTGCGGTTTGAACTCGACGGCACGGAAATCGTGCTCGAAAAGGACGACGTGCTCACCGAAGCCGTGCAGAAGCCCGGCTTCGCCGCCCAGATCGACGGCGACCTGACCGTGGTGCTCGACTGCAACCTGACGCCGGAGCTGATCGCCGAGGGGCACCAGCGCGAGGTGATCAGTAAGCTCCAGACCATGCGCAAGGAAGCGGATTTCGACGTCACCGACCGTATCCTCGTCTCCTACCAGGCGGACGCGGAGCTTTCCACGGCTATCGAAAGCGGCAAATCCTTCATCATGCAGAGCGTGCTGGCGAAGGAATTGGATACGGCGGTTCACGAAAGCTACACTGTGCAGGAATGGGACATCAACGGAAAGACCGCTACCCTCGGCATCAAAAAAGCCTGATCAAACGGTTGCGCAGCAACCGCACCGTTATTCATCATTCCTAACTCCTAATTCCTAATTCGTCTCCCATGAAAGAGGTCTACCATGTTTCTTTGTGATCAATGGCTCGACTCCGAAGTGCTGGACACCGGCGGCGGCGAAAAGCTGGAGCGTTGGAAAGACGTCGTGCTCTGCCGCCCCGATCCGCAGGTGATCTGGCCCAAGGCCAGACCCGAGCTGTGGGATAAAGCCGGCGCCCGCTATGTCCGCTCCGCAACCGGCGGCGGGGAATGGGAGTTTTATCAAAAACTGCCCGAGCGCTGGGTGCTGCGGTTTG
>JBDRTL010000277.1:0-15477 GCA_043824045.1 Bacillota bacterium | reverse complement strand
CCCACCGCCGTGATCGCCATCAACGATCTCGTGGCCATGGGTGTCCTGCGCCAGTTAAACAGCATGGGGATTATCGTGCCAAACGATATGGCCGTCGTCGGCTGCGACACCCAGTTCTTCACCTCCTACACCAATCCCCCGCTCACGACCATCGACCTGCACATCAGCGAGTTGGGCAGGCGCGCGATGACCCACCTTTTGCACTGGGAAAAAGGTCAGTGCTTCCATCATGTGCTCAAGACCAACCTGGTCGTGCGTGAATCCTGCGGCGTGAAGCTGGGGCGGCGCAAGATGCTGTAGCCGAAGATAGCAATAAAAAATACGCGGGGTTGTGATGCCCGCGTATTTTTTGTTATTCATTACGATTTATCCGATCGGGTCGATGCGAAGCGAAAAGACGAAGTCCGTCTCGCGGAGCTGGTACTTTTCAGCCAGCTTCGGCCCGCAGCTGTTGGAACCCAGGCCGCTTTGCTTATAGTCGGCGCACAGCACGGTATACCCGCTTTCCGCAAGCTCGAAGTTGTGGCGCTTCTCCGTCAGTTCCTCCTGCGTGTAGGGCGACAGGTTCATCGAAAACGGCGTTTCGGCCTGCACGCAGAGCCCCGCGCCCTGTTTGCCGGTCACCTTCACGTAATCGCACCGGAAGTGGCTTCCGTTTTCCTGCGGCATGATATAGTCCTCGTGGTTTTGCTTTGCCGTAGTGAAAAACAGCCCGCGCCGCGTGCCGTAGCGCTTGTCCGCATAGCTTTCCGTCGGCCCGAACCCGTAGTATTCGGCCTGATCGCAGGCTTTGGGCAGGAACAGGCGCACGCCGAACCGGGGCAGGAAAGGCATGTCCGCGTTCTTTTGCGCGTGCAGCTCCATCGAGACGCCGCCCTGCCCGTCCACCGCGAATTTCGCGTCGATCTGCAGTATCCACTGCCGGTACACGGCGGCCAGCGTAACCTTTGCGGTGATGACGGCGGTATCGCCGGCCGTCGAAGCCGACGCTTCCTTCACCCTGACCTGCGCCTCGTGAAAGCCCGCCTGCTCCCATTCCGCGCGGATGTTCCGATCGTTGTCCGTTGGCGCGCGCCAGATATTGTAAGCCATCGGCGCAGCCAGCCGTTCCTTCCCGCCGACGGTCATGCCGTCGAACATACCTGTCAGTTTGGAAAACCGATAGCGAAAGCCCCCGCCCGCGATCACGAAGTGCGTTTTCGTCTCTTCCAGCGCAAGGGCGCCTCTCTGCGTCCTTTGTAAATCAGGATAAACGCGCGCCTCCCGCAGGACGAGCTGGTCAAACCCAAGCTCGTGCCCGGCGGGCACCAGCGGCTGCTTAAGGATGGTGCGGTAGAACAGATTGAGCAGCACTTCGCCGTCGCCCGGCACTTCAGCCGGCAGATGCAGTACCGCGCTTGCGTGCGGCGGGATGTGCGGCAGCGCAAGCGTGCCCTCCGCAACCGCGCGTCCGTTTTGCACGAGCTCGTACCGGAGATCGGCGTATGCGTCCGCGTACAGAAAATCCATATGGTTCGTCAGTTCCACAATCACGCCGTCGGCCTGTTTAAGCCTTGCGCGCAGCGGCCGGACGACGTTTTTGAACTCCAGAAAACCCGTGTGCGGCCTGCGGTCGGGGTAGGTCAAGCCGTCCACGCAGAAATTGCCGTCGTGCGGATATTCCCCGGAGTCCCCGCCGTAGAGGAACTTCCGCTTTCCTTCCGCCGTAAGGCCCGCGTCGATCGCGTGGTCGCAGAATTCCCACACAAACCCGCCGCAGAAGCCCGGGTAGCGGTCGATCAGCTCCTGATAATCGTGCGCGTCCCCCGGGCCGTTGCCCATCGCGTGGATGTATTCGCACAAAACGAGCGGGCGGGGGTCTTTTTTCTGCTCAAAGTAATCGGCGATGTCTTTAAGCGGCGGGTACATGCGGCTGATCACGTCGGTCACGGAGGTGTCGCTGTCGTCCTGCGCGTAGAACATGCCCTCGTAATGGCAGAGCCGAGACGGATCATACGCCTTCACCCACCGCCCCGCCTTTTCAAAGGCAGGCCCATAGCCCGCCTCGTTGCCGAGTGACCAAAAAAGGATACAGGGATGGTTTTCGTCGCGCAGAACGTTGCGCTGCACACGGTCGAGGATCGCTTCCTCAAACATCGGGTCCCTGGGAACGATGCTGAAATCCCGCTTTAGATCTTCCAGCCGCCGGTCGTACAGCTTCACCGTGCCGTGCGATTCGATATCGCTTTCCGCCAGCACATAAAACCCGTAGCGGTCGCACAGCTCCGGCATCCACGGCGCGTTGGGATAGTGGCTGGTGCGGATGGCGTTGACGTTGTGCGCCTTCATCACGCGCAGGTCGCTTGTGAGCTGCTCCGGGCTGATGGCATAGCCCGTCACGGGATCGCTGTCGTGCCGGTTCACGCCTCGGAACTTGACGGGCTGGCCGTTTAAAAGCACCACGCCGTCCTTTACGCAGATCTCGCGGATGCCGATCTTCTGGGCAATCGCCTCGCCGCCGGTCTGGATCACCAGCGTATAAAGCCACGGCGTCTCCGCCGTCCAAAGCGCGGGGCTGTCCACACGGAAAACCGTGCCTTCCGAGGCGCGCTGCCGTTTCAGCGGCGCGCCGTCCGGAGCATAGAGCGCAAGCAGGGGGTCAAGCTGTTTGTCCGTCAAATCCAGCCGCACCGAGATCTCCGCAGCGCCCTGCTTTAGCGCGGTGCGGATGCGGAAGTTCTCCACGCGTGCCGCCGGACGCTCGAGCAGGTACACGTCGCGGAAAATGCCCGACATGCGAAACTTGTCCTGGTCCTCCAGATAACTCCCGAAGCACCACTTGAGCACGTGAACCTCCAGCGTGTTTTCCCCGTTCTTCAACAGATCGGTGACGTCAAACGCGCCGGTGGAATGCGACACCTGCGAAAAGCCCGCGAATGCGCCGTTAACATACAGGTACAGGCAGCTGTCCACGCCCTCGAAGTGCAGCTGATACCGGCGGTTTTCCTTTTTGGACAGGGAAAACGTTCTGCGGTACGCGCCGACGGGATTGTCGGCGGGAACATACGGCGGATCGAACGGAAACGGATAGCGGACGTTTACATACTGGTGACGGTCATACCCGTGCATCTGCCAGACCGAGGGCACGGGAATATGGTCCGTATACTCCACGGTATCCGGCATCGCGGCATAGGACGGGAACCAGGCAAACTCCCAAAACCCGTTGAGCGGCGTCATGCGGCCGGAGGTTTCCCGCCCGCCCTTCATCGCGCTTTGCGCGTCCGGATAGGGAATGAAATAGGCGCGCGCCGGCAGGGTGTTGACGTACAGGGTCTTCGGGTTCTCATGGAAGGAGAGCATGCTGTTACCTCTTTTTCAAGTGAATTACGTTCCAGCTCAGGGCGGGGAGGGTGATGGTCAGCCGGCCGCCGTCGATCGCGCCCATATCGCCGCCAAACGGCACGACGGTATCCGGCGCGGCCTCGGTGTTCACGGCGTTCACGTCCGCGTGGTGCAGCACGCTGTGTTCCGCCACCTGCATGCTGCCAAACGCCCGCAGATCCGCCTGCAGCCGGATATCATCCTTCAAGTCGCGGTTGACGGCGAAGATCGTCAGCCTGCCGTCGTCCGCAAGCGCCGCGGCGGCGTCCACCAGCGGCACCTTGTCAAAGTCCTTGCAGGCGTAGGCCGGGCACTCGATCACGGGCCGCAGCGACACGCCGCGCCCGAACGCCGACGCCTGCATCAGCGGGTAAAAGATCGTCTGCGCCCACACGCCGCCGCCCGTCCGGGTCATGATCGGTGCGATCACGTTTACCAGCTGCGCCATGCAGGCGATTTTCACGCGGTCGGCGTTGCGCAGAAGCGTAATCAGCATCGAGCCGACGAGCAGGGCGTCCTCAAAGCTATACACGTCTTCCAAAAGCGGCAGGGCGCGGCCCCAGCGGTCGCTCTTGTACAGCTCGGCGTCCCGCTTGTTGGAATGATACCACACGTTCCACTCGTCAAACGAGAGGCAGATTTGTTTTTTGCTTCTCTTCTTCGCGCCTACGGCGTCGCAGATCGCCACGACCTCCCGGATAAACGCGTCCATCTCCATGCTGCGGGCGAGGAAATGCGGCGTGTCGCCCTCGCGGTTGCCGTAGTAGCGGTGGAGGCTTAAATAATCGACGTTTTCATAGCACTCGCCGAGCACCTCGTACTCCCAGCTTGCGTAGGTCTGCATATCGCGGGAAGAGGAACCGCAGGCGACCAGCTCGATGGAGCCGTCCACCCATTTCATCAGCTTGGCGGCTTCGTTGGCCGTGCGGCCGTATTCGTAGGCGGTCTTCTTGCCCATCTGCCACGGGCCGTCCATCTCGTTGCCCAGGCACCACAGCTTGATGCCGAACGGGTCTTTCGCGCCATTTTTCACGCGCAGGTCGCTGTAGAAGCTGCCCGACGGATGATTGGCGTACTCCACCGCGTTTCGCGCCTCGTCCGGCCCGCGCGTGCCGAGATTGACGGCGTACATCACCTCGGCATTCGCGGCCTTTGCCCAGTCCGCAAACTCATGCAGGCCGACTTCGTTGGTCTCGGTGGTAAACCACGCCAGATCGAGCCGTTGCGGGCGCTGATCGCGCGGGCCTACACTGTCCTCCCAGTTGAAACCCGACACAAAATTGCCGCCCGGGTAGCGCACGATAGGTACGTTCAGCTTTTTCACCATCGCGATCACATCGCGGCGGAAGCCGTTTGAGTCGGCGGTGGGATGCGAGGGCTCGTATATGCCGCCGTACACCGCGCGGCCCAAATGCTCGATAAAACTGCCGTAAATCCGATGGTCAATCTCGCCGATGTAAAAATCCTTATCCAAAATCATGTTCGCGGTTTTCATGGTCTGTTCTCCTCCCGCCTGACGCGGTTTTTATTAATTAAAAATCTCTGCTCCGATGGCCGCCCGCTCCACCTTCAGCGCGCGCTCGAAGCGCTCCAGATAGGTTCCAAATCCTTTCAGGCCTTCCTCGGTCGGCGCGAGCACCGTGCGCCTGGCATCGGCGAACACCTTGTTTTCCAGATAGCTTTCCAGTGTCTCACCCTCTGCGCGGTTAACGCGGTAGGCCGCAAGCACCGCCATACCGTACGCACCGCCCTCCGCCGCGGTTTCCATCACCGTCACCGGCGCGTTCACCGCGTCGGCCAGGAACTGCTGCCCCACCTTCGGAGTTCTAAACAGCCCGCCGTGCCCCGTAAGCTGCTTGATCACAACGTGCTCCCGCTTCAAAATCCGCATGCCGATGGCAAGCGACGCCAGAGCGGAATACAGCTGTGCGCGCAGGAAATTGGGCAGCGTGAAGCTGCCGGCCGGGCTGCGCAGCATCAGCGGACAGCCGGTTTCAAAGTCCGTCACATGCTCGCCCGACAGGTAGCCGACTACCACCACGCCGCCGCAGTCCGGATCGCCCTTGAGGCTTTCCAGATAGAACTTACGGAACACCTCATCCTCGCTCACATCCGCGCCGACCAGACCGCAGAACTCGTGGTATGTTCTCACCCACGCGTTGATATCCGAGGTGCAGTTGTTGCAGTGCACCATCGCCACGGGCATGCCGGTCGGCGTCGCCACGATGTCGATCTCCGGGTACGCGCGGGAAAGCGGCTTATCCAGAACCGTCATCGAAAAGATGGACGTGCCGGCCGATACGTTGCCCGTCAGCGGCGCGATGGAGTTGGTCGATACCATGCCCGTGCCCGCGTCGCCTTCCGGCGGCGCAAGCGGCGTACCCGCCTTCAGCTTCCCGGTGGGATCCAGCAGCCGCGCGCCTTCTTCCGTCAGCACGCCCGCATATTCGCCCGCCCTGCGGATGCCCGGCAGGACGTCCGATATCTTCCAGGGCAGGCAGTACTCGCCGACCAGTTTCTCAAACTGCCGGATGCAATGCGCGTCGTACTTTTTCCCGTCCAGCGGGAACATGCCGATGGCCTCGCCGATTCCCACCACAAACTCGCCCGTGATCCGGTGGTGCACATAGCCCGCCAGGGTATTGATGTGATGGATCTGCGGCACGTGCGCTTCCTCGTTCATCACCGCGTGATACAGATGCGTGATGCTCCAGCGCTGCGGCATATTGCGCCCGAACAGCGCCGTCAGCTCCTGGCTGGCCTTGCCGGTAAAGGTATTGCGCCAGGTGCGAAACGGCGTGAGCAGGTTTCCGTAAGCGTCAAAGGGCATATAGCCGTGCATCATGCCCGATATGCCAAGCCCCTCGATGGATACGCTTTCCTTGAGGGACTTGAGAAGCTGCTCCACGGCGCCCCGCAAACCCGCCCAGACCTCCTCCATCGGATAGGTCCAGATGCCGTTCTCCAGCCGGTTTTCCCAGGAATGGCCTCCCTGCGCCACCACGGCGTTCGCTTCGCTGATCAGCACAGCCTTAATCCGCGTCGATCCCAGTTCGATCCCCATAAACGTCTTCTTCATCGGCTTATCCTTTCTCGGGCAGAAAACAGCGCATCTGCGAAACGCCGCGGTTCGCCCACGCAAAATAAGGAATCAGGGTGATATCGCAATCGACGGTCTGATGCGGCTGCGCGGCATACAGCTGTCCGCTTTCCGACATGCGGCAGCCTGCCACGCGCAGTTTGGGCATACCGCCGATTGGCTCTGAAAATAATACGCTGACCGGAGCGTTCCGGTACACGGAAAGGCCGAGCACGTCGTCTGCGTTGTCCACGCCTTCTGCGCAATACACCAGCGGGCCGCGCATGAACGCAACCATGCCCGAATCCCGGCCGATCCTTGGGGACGGATACACACGCCGCGGCTGCATGTCGACCGACACGGTCACGACGTCTTTGTCGTTGAGATCGCTCAGGTACGCGTACCCTTCCTTCAGGATATAGTATGCCGGATTGCCGTTACGCAGCACCTTGTTCCGCCTGCTCCACGAAGGGATACGAACCGCAAGCGTAAACCTTCGTTTGGCGTCTGTCATTTCGACACGGTAGGTCATCAGCCCTTCGGACGGATAGTCCGTTTCCAGCGTAACGACGGCCCCGTGGGAGGCGGACAGGTCCAGCCTGCCCGCGATGAAAAGGTGCGAATACGCCGTTTCTTCCCCGATGCCCCAGGCGTACCGGCCCAGCGAAGCGAACAGCCGCGCGGCGTTGGGCGGGCAGCAGGCGCAGGCAAACCATTTGGCGCGCTGCATGCGCACGTGACGGTGCGTTGCGGCCTCTCCCGCGATACCGGGGACGGCTTCCAGCGGATTGACATAGAAAAACGCCTTGCCGTCCATCTGCACGCCAGCCGCCGCGCAGTTGTACAGCGCGCGTTCCATCTCGTCGGCATAGCGGCCGTCCTTAAAAAGCGCAAGCATCCTGTGCGAAAAAAAGATCAGCCCGACCGCGGCGCAGGTTTCGGCGTATGCGGTATCGTTCGGCAGGTCATAGTCTTTGGTAAACGCCTCCCCGATCGCGGTGGAGCCGATGCCGCCGGTGATATACATCCTGCGCTGCGTGATGCTGTTCCACAGAGCCAGGCAGGCGTCCGCAAGCTCCGTGTCGCCCGTTTCTTTGGCGACGTCAGCCATCGCCGCGTACAGGTACACGGCGCGCACCGCGTGCCCGACGGCGTCTTTCTGCTTTCGCACGGGCATGTGCGCCTGTGAGTACTCGGTGTTCCCGACCTCCTTGCCCCACACCGTATACGGCTCAAGCGCAAGCTCCGCCCGGTAAAAATCGCTCGCGCCCCGTGCGTCGATAAACTGTTTGGCAAGCGTCAGGTACTTCGTCTCGCCCGTGTGGCGGTACAGGCGCACCAGCGCGAGCTCCACCTCGGGATGCCCGGGAAACGCGGCGGCGTTCTCCCCCTGAAAGTGCGCGATCATGTGATCGGCCATGCGCCGCATGATCTCCAGAAGCCGCGGCTCGCCCGCGCATTCGCTGAGCGCGACCGCCGCCTCGATCATGTGCCCCGCGCAGTACAGCTCGTGCGCTTCACGCAGGTTCTGCCAGCGCTTGCCCGGCGCCTTCACCGTGAAGTAAGTGTTCAGGTAGCCGTCTTTATACTGCGCCCGCCCGATCAGCGCGACCACTTCCCTAACGCGCGCCCGCAGCCGTTCGTCCGGCTTATGCTGAAGCGAGTAGGCCGCCGCCTCCAGCCATTTGGCCACGTCGCTGTCCTGAAACACCATGCCGGAGAATTCGCCGCCCGCCTGACCGGTTTTAAAAACCCGCGCGGCGAGGCGGAAGTTATCGATCGCGTGGCTTTGCTCCGTGCCGACGATCTCGTCGTGCAGCGCGCGTTCCTGATAGGGTATCATTTCCTCGATTGTCAGGTTTTCCAAACGTTTGCAAAATCCCTGCCCCAGTTTAAAAAAAGTGAGCGCGTCCATCAGTTATCCCCTTTGCCCCGGCCCTCTGCAATCTTTACTCTTGTAGTGCATGCGAACTTTGATATCCTGATGATAATTGCCAAACGCCCGCCCGAAGATCGTCAGCCCGCCGACATGTCTGGCGGTTTCGGGAACGGACAGCCGGAAGAGGATGTTAGCGCCGTGCTCAATCCCCAGATCGCCGATGCAGACGCCGGATATCTTCCCGCCGTCGATATACGTGCCCGAGTGGTTGACGGACAGGAGCTTATACACGCCGTGCTGGTTCCAGCTGCGAAACCACCACTTCGGGTTATAGATACCCGGCATTTCACCGAAATCCGCGGGGCTCGTCCAGTAGCCAAGCGCGCGGTTGTTGATGTGGAAATAGATGTCGCTGGGCCAGTCCTCGGCGCTGCCGGGCGCTTCTGAGCACAGTTCCATGGACAGCTGGATCTCCTGCAGTTCGTGCGCCGGGGTGAGGAAATTGGGAATCATGTACTCCACATACCCGTGCCCGAACCAGAGGATTTCGCTCTTTGTACGCTCCGGCGACGCGAAATGCCGCGGATCGTCCACCTCGCCGATCAGGTGCTCTTCAGTCGCCAGCCCGCAGGTTGGATAGATGTCGTACGCCGTGTACTGGCCTACTCCGATTTCAGTCTCAAACACGCCGCGGTCGGCGCCGCTTTGCTGCGTTTCGATCAATATTCGCTCTTCCTTGATCCGGCAGACCTTCTGCACGCCGTGGCGGCCGGACGCGACCTCGATGGAGATCATCCCGCATCTGTCCAGCGCTTTGATGTGCGGGGTCAGCGCGCCGTCCGTAATCCCGACGGCGGACGAAATCGCGGACATGTGCATCGGCCCGTTCTTCGCCAGCGTTTCGAGAATCCGGATGCGGACGTCCGATCCGAGCGCGCGAAACAGCGGCAGGCTTTCCCGGAGCGACTGGAGATGCAGCATCGCGGTTCCTCCTTTCAGGTTTTCCTCTGCGTATATCGCGGCGTTTCCGCCTTCGGTTTAGTTCAGGTATTTCATAATTAATTCACGTTTCCTAATATTGCTACGGTACCGCAAAGCGCGCGCGCTGTCAACAGGTATTTATACCGGCGCCGCTTGCGGCCTGCCGTACGGCAATGGTATACTGAACAAAGTCAGGACTGTTACGACACGGAAGGGATGGGCGCAATGATCGCAGTCACGCCTCCGATGGGCTGGAACAGCTGGGATTGCTACGGCGCGGCCGTGGATGAAAAAACCGTGCGGCAAAACGCCGCCTATATGGCAAAACACCTGAAACGCCACGGCTGGGAGTATATCGTGGTGGACATCCAGTGGTACCATCCGACCGCTGCCAACCATCATTATGTGCCGTTTGCCGACCTGACGATGGACGCGTACGGCAGGCTTCTGCCCGCCGAAAACCGCTTTCCGAGTTCAGGGGGCGGCAAGGGGTTCAGTCCGCTGGCCGACTATGTGCACAGTCTGGGGCTCAAGTTCGGCATCCACATCATGCGCGGGCTGCCCCGCACGGCGGCGCACGGCAAACTGCCCATCTTCGGCACGGGCGCGACCTGCGCGCAGGCAGCCAACCCGTATTCCATCTGCGCGTGGAACTCCGATATGTACGGCGTGAAGGCCGACACCCCCGAGGCGGAAGCCTATTACGGCAGCATATTTGCGTTGTACGCCGCGTGGGGCGTGGATTTCGTCAAGGTGGACGACATCGCGCGGGAATACCCGCACTGCCAAAAGGAACTCGAGATTATCTCCGCCGCGTGCCGCGCCTGCGGGCGGGAGATGGTGTTAAGCCTCTCGCCGGGGCCCGCGCCGCTTGCTTACGCCGGGCACCTGAAACAACATGGCAATATGTGGCGCATCACCGATGATTTCTGGGACGACTGGGCGCTGCTCAAGGCGATGTTTGAGCGCGCGGAGGTTTGGTGCGGCCACAGCGGGCCGGGGCACTGGCCCGACGCCGATATGCTGCCCCTGGGCGCGATCCGGCAATGCCAGTCGCCAGACAACCGGACCCGCTTTACCAAAGACGAGCAGATTACGATGATGACGCTGTGGTGCATGATGCGCTCCCCGCTGATGATGGGCGGCGAGCTGACGAAGTGCGACGAGTTTACGCTGAAGCTGCTCAAGAACGACGCGGTGCTGGAGATTCTATCCTCTACGCACAACGCGCGCCCGCTGTACGCCACGGACGAAAAAGCCGCGTGGATCGCGCCGCGCACAGACGGCGCGGGCGTGTATCTCGCGCTGTTCAATCTGGCCGACGCTCCTTGTGCGATACGGCAGGACGCCCGGGAACCCGGCCTTGCAGCCGTTCAATCGATCACGGAGCTGTGGACGGGCGAAGCCGTCGCGGTATCCGGCACCGTCGCAGCCCAGCTCCCGCCGCACGGCGCGAAGCTGTACTTTCTGCGCGGCTGACCATTCCCGCGCGTTTATCATTTCTCCCCTTCCGTGCCTTAATGCCGGCAAACCCGCAACCCAATCCAGAGACGGAGGACATCCGCATGGTCTATCAGGCGATTGAACAACTGGTGCGATACGGCATTCAAAAACAGCTGATCCGGCCTGAAGACGCCGTGTATACGCGCAACCGCCTGCTGGAGATCATGGATCTGCCGGGAGACAGCCGGACAAATGCGAAAGCCGCTCCGGAACAGCCCCTGCACGCGCTGCTTGAGATGCTTATGTCCGACGCCTGCAAGCGAAACCTGATCGCCGGCACGCAGGGCAACCGCGACCTCTTTGATACCAGGCTCATGGGCGCGCTTACGCCATTCCCGCACGAAGTATCCGCTCGTTTTTGGCACGATTACGCCGCCACCCCCGCGCGGGCGACCGACGCGTTCTACGCGTTCGCCAACGACGTCAACTATATCCGCGCCGACCGGATCGCAAAGGATATCCGCTGGCAGACCGAAACCGCGTACGGCGCGCTGGATATCACCGTCAACATGAGCAAGCCCGAAAAAGACCCGCGCGATATCGCCGCCGCCAGGGACAACCCTTCGCAGGGCTACCCCCAGTGCCTTTTGTGCATGGAAACCGAGGGGTACGCAGGCCGCGCCGACTTCCCCGCCCGGCAGAACCACCGCGTCATCCCCCTCACTCTCCGCGGGGAGGCGTGGGGCTTCCAGTATTCGCCGTACGTCTATTACCACCAGCATTGCATCGTTTTGAATGTCCGCCACGTGCCCATGATCATCGAGCCGCGGACGTTTGACCTGCTGTTTGATTTCCTCCGCCAGTTCCCCCATTTCTTCGTCGGCTCCAACGCCGATCTGCCCATCGTCGGCGGAAGCATCCTTTCACACGAGCATTTTCAGGGCGGGAACTATACCTTCCCGATGGCAAAGGCGCAGGTGGAGCATCCCATTATACTGAAATCATTCCCCGGCGTCTCGGCGGGGATCGTGCGCTGGCCGCTGTCGGTGATCCGGCTGCGCGGCAGGGACGCGACGGACCTGTCCGCCGCCGCTTCGCATATCCTGCGCGCATGGCGCGGCTATGCCGATGAAACCGTTGGCATATACGCGCACAGCGACGGCGAGCCTCATAACACCGTCACCCCGATCGCAAGGTACCGCGACGGGCAATTCGAGCTCGACGCCGTGCTGCGCAACAACCGCACGTCGGCGGAGCACCCGTTGGGCATATTCCATCCGCACCGGGAGTACCACCACATCAAGAAGGAAAACATCGGCCTCATCGAGGTGATGGGCATGGCCATCCTGCCCGCAAGGCTTCGCGGGGACCTGCGCGGCATCAACGCCGCCATCCGCAAACAAAAGCCGCCGCCCGGCCCGATTCACGCAGACTGGGTGCGGGAGATCGTTCAAGCCTACGCCACCGAAGGCCGCCCGCCGCAGCGCATGACGGAAGCGGAACTGGACCAGGTTCTCCGCGACGAGGTGGGGCGGGTGTTTTGCGGGGTGCTCGAGGACTGCGGCGTGTTCAAGCGCGGCGGCGAAGGCAGAAAGGCGTTTCTGCGGTTTATCGATTCGCTGTAAAGGAACAATTTCACAGTTCCGGGCGGCCTGTTCCGATGAGCAGGCCGCCGTTTTTCTTCCGTACTGAAGCGGCGCAGCCCCACGTTGCATGCGCCGCATGAATGTGATACGATTAATTTTTGAAACATACGCTGCAGATATATACCCGCCCGCGGTGCGGAGCGCAGGAGAGAAAAGGGTTGTTTTGGCGATGCGCAAGGGCTATCTGGTGAAGCGGATCATTCTGTATATGGCCGTGCTGATTGTGCTGCTGCTCTGCGTGCTGGCAACGTACGCCTTTTCCTCCTATTCCGTCCTCAGCGACGATCTGCGGCAGGAGGCTGCCAGCGTTTTGCAGGTCTATGGCAGCACGCTGGCAAGCCGGCTTGCGCAGATGGACGGGGCGCTGCAAAACCTGCTGCTGCAAAACTACAACGAGCTTCAGCTTTTGAAAAGCCCCAGCGAAACCAGCCGTTTCTACGCCTTACAGGAGATTCACAACTACATCACCGACGTGATTTTAAACAAAACCGGCGTCGGCGCGCTGGTTGTCGCGGACGTGGATTACGGCCTGTGCGTGGATGCGCAGGCATCCTCCGTCACCTATTGGGACCGGTACGCCATGCGCCGGTTTACAACCGACAGCGCGCAGAGAAACGATGTGCCCAGAACGTGGCAGTTCGTGACCATCAACGGCAGGCGCTACCTGGCCAAGCTTGCCGTGTACAACGGCCGCGCGGCCGCCGCGTATACCGCGACCGACGTTTTTCTGGCCAATGTGCCCGTCGTCGGCAACCTTTCGCAAACCCTTGTGCTGACCGACGAAAACGGCGTCATTGCCGATTTTCAGGGCGATTCGCTGACCAGGGATCAGATCGGGCTTTCCATCGCCGATATTCCGGCGCGCGGCACGCAAACGGCGCAATATCAACTGGCGGAAGGCCAGGTGCTGCTGCACCTGCGCATCCGGAGCGTGATCGTATGGAACCAGACGCGAATCCTGATGGCGGTGTCGCTTGCCGTAATCGTCGTCACGCTGTTGTGCGGAGCGCTGATCGTGCGCTACATCAGCCGCGAGATGGTGCGCCCGCTCAACCGCATGACCGAGGACATGCGTCGCATCGACGGCGGAGAGCACGCGCTGCGCATCCGGGATGAGTACGGCACGCAGGAGTTTACCCAGCTTCGGGATACCTTCAACCGCCTGATGGACGTGATCGTGCATCTGAAGATCGAGTCCTACGAAAAGCGCATCGCGCTGCATGAAATGGAACTCAGGAGCATCCGCCTGCAATTGAAGCCGCATTTTTTCTTGAACGCCATCACCACCATTTCCAGCCTCTCCAGCCAAAGCCGGAACAAGGAAATCCGCACCTATGTGGACGCGCTTTCCAAAAACATCCGCTACATGTTCAAGTCCGGCCTGCATACGGTTCCCATTGAGGAGGAAATCCGGCATATCGGGAACTATTTTGAGATGCAGGAGTGCAAGTATCCGGGCTGCCTCTTCCATTTCATCGATCTGCCGCCGGCGCTGCGCGGGTGGCAGGTGCCCCAGATGCTGGTGCAGACCTTTGTGGAGAACGAGTTCAAATACGCCGTATCCATCGACAGCGTGCTCACCCTGTTGATTCACATCTCCAAAGAAACCTTCGGCGGGCAGGAGATGCTGCTCATCCGCATCGAAGACGACGGCAAGGGCTATCCGCAGGATGTGCTGCGCTACATGAACGGCGACGCGCCCCGCTCCGATGACGACGGCGAGCGCGTGGGGCTGTGGAGCGTGAAGCGCATGATGGCGCTCATGTACGAGCGCGACGACCTGATCGAGCTTGTAAACATCGAGCCGCACGGATGTTTGAACCTCATCCGCGTACCTGCCATGCCAGTGAACGAGTACAATACCGACCCGGCCCAAACCCCGTAGAGGCGGAGGCCGAATCCCCAGCGAAAGGAAGATTCCCATGCGCCTGCTGATCGTGGACGACGATATGCCGACGGTCGAAGCCATCCGCCGCGCCATCGACTGGGCCGCCATCGGGATCGAGGCCGTGGATACCGCGTACAGCGCCGCGCAGGCGCGCCGGGTGCTCCGGCGCGGGCAGACGGATATCGTCATCAGCGATATCGAGATGCCGCAGGGTTCGGGTCTGAACCTGCTTTCCTGGGTGCGGGCGCAGGACATCGACGTGGAGTTTTTGTTCCTGACGTGCCACGAGCGCTTCGATTACGCCAAGAGCGCCCTGAAACTGGATGCCGCCGAATACCTTACCAAGCCGTTCAACGCGCGGCTGATGTCGCTGTCGCTGCAAAAGACGGCGGCGAAGATCAGGGAAAAACACCGCCTGCAGGAGAGCAGCCGCTACGGGGAATGGCGCTTGGAAAATCCGCAGCAGGAGGAGCGCAATTTCTGGCTTTCGCTGTTTTCAGGCGGCGCCCTGCGCAGCCGCGAGCAGATTCACCGGGAAATCCTGGCGCGGAGCCTGCCCGTAGACGCAGACAAGCCGTACCGGCTGGTGGCGACGCGGGTGATGGAATATGAAACGCAGATGAAGGAACTGGGCCAGGGTTTCCTGTTCTATATTCTGGAGAGTACGCACGGCCGCCTGTTGTGCGGCGGCGAGGAAAATGGCCGCACCGTGCACCGCTTCGGCGTGAACGGCCTGTGGCTGTTTACCGCCGTGGACGACTTGCCCGGCGATCCGCTGCGGGAACGCTGCCAAAAGGTGATCGACGCCTGCGCGGACGCGGCCCGCGTGAAGGTGACCTGCTGCGTCGGCGATTCCACGCCCATCGATGCGCTGGCGGACAAACCCGCCGCGCTGCAGGCGCTCATTGAACGCAGCGTGGCGTTCTACGGGCAGGTGTTCACCGAAGGCGAGGCGGTATCGGCCGATTCGGAGAGCCAGATTCTCGAGATCGGCAAGCTGGAAACCATGCTGAAAAGCCGCGATAAAGTCCGGCTTTTAAATACCATTAAAAAAACGCTGGCCGACCGCACCGCGCTGCGGACATTGAGCGAGCGCACGCTGCACCTGATCCAGCAGGAATTTTTGCAGGCGGTGTACGCCCACCTGTCCGAGGCGGGCGTGCAGGCAACCCGCCTGTTCTCGGACGATGATTCCGTGCAG
>JBDRTL010000276.1:0-3772 GCA_043824045.1 Bacillota bacterium | reverse complement strand
GGCAGAAAGTAGCGGCTGATCATGCACGGCAACAGCAAAACCGGCAGCAGCGCGAACAGCGCGAATACCGCCAGATGTTTGGCGTGCCGCCGCCTGTGGTACGCCGCGTAAAACAGCGCGGTCACCGCAATCCACGCCTGCACGGCCGGCGCGAAGAAATACCGAACAAACGGCACGTCCAGATAGCGGTTTTCCATGAACGTCCGCGTAATCCACGTCCGCAGCGCGGGCACGGGGGTCTGGTACGCGATGGGGAAGTCCGCTTCCGTGTATTTCTGCACGGTTTCCAGATATCCGGTGTAGGAAAGCCAGTAGTCGATCTTTGCGTGGGAGAGGTCGTCGATGAACCACGCGCCGCGCGTGAGCTCCAAAAACGCTTCCAGATAGGCCTTTGGATACTTCACGCCGAATTTAAGCCACGCCCGCAGCGCGGACCCGGTGTTTTCGTCGGGGTAGAGGAACGCCGCCTTCACGGGATCGGCGATATCGGGGCGGTAGCGCTCCTTGATGTCGTCCACGCCGAACAGGCCCTTGATTCGCGCGATATCCGCCTCGTCCGCAGCGGTCTGCAGCGCGCGCGCCATCTGCTGCAGCGGGAGGCTGAACATATCGCGCCGGACGGTGTCGGGCGTCCGCGCACCCGCCGCAAGGTTTAAAAGCGCGCCCGCGCCCGTGCTGAGTAAAAGGATCACCGGCAGCAGCGCAAGCGCCTGCTTGAGCGTCGCGGTGAGGTGCTTTCGCCGCAGCAGGCGGAGGAGGGCGTATACGGCGGCGCCGATGAAAAAGAGCAGGAGCGTAAGCGTCCCGTTATAGCGCAGCAGGCACATCAGCGCCGCAAACAGCGCCATGCGCGCCATGCTCCAGGCGTTGGCCCCGCGCGACATCCGGTAGAGCTCGATGGCCGTCAGCAGGAGAAAACAGGCAAACAGCGTGTCCTTCGTGGTGGAGAACGCGAAGTAGCCAAACAGCGGGAACACGCAGTAGTAGACCGCGGCCGCGATCACCGCGCGCCGGTCCGCGCCCGCTCGGTTTAGGATGATCAGCCCATATGCGGCGGCAAGCCCCATCACGGCCGTCTGCAACAGCCCGAGCGCTAAAAGCGCCCACGCGTTATGAAGTCCGAAGGCGGATGCCAGCCATAAAAGCCCCTGCAGCAGGAGCGTGTAGAGCAGGGAGTGGTGCGTTTCGTAAACCCCCGTTGCGATCTGCGACAGGTGGGCGTGGATATCGTAGTTGGTCATCATCGGGTAAAACGCCAGAAGCCAGCCGCAGGCCAGCACGCAGAAGCCGAGGAACACCGCCCAAAGGAGCGCTTTTTCGCTGATCGGCGGCAGCGGCGTTTTGGCGCGCAACCAGTTGGGCACGTTGACAAACAGGTGGCATAGCGCGAGGAACGAAAACGCCCACAGCCCGAACAGGCGCAAAAGATCGAGCGGGGCAAAGCGCAGCGCGCCGTCTGTCTGCAGCTGCGCGCCCAGCACGAAGCTGAGCGCCAGAAAAAACGAAAGCGAGAACGTATAGCGCAAAAGCCGTTTGTGCAGCCGTGCCTTCAATCCAAACGTGCTTAAAAAACCGAGCCCGCCGAAGACGGCGAACTTCACCGCCGCGCCCCAGCCGGGCGCAAACGGCGCAAACGGCGCGTATGCCGCTAAGCCCGCGCCGATCACCAGCGCGGCAAGGACGCGCAGCGGCAGGTAAAACTTTAACTTCATAATCTATGCCCCGTCAGATGAAGAACATATAAGCCTGGTCTTTGCGGTGCTTTTTCATCTCGTCGGCCAGATCTTTGAGCGTCACGCTGCCAAGCGTTTCGCGCACTGCGCCGTCCACCGCGTCGAACACCGACTGCCGCATCGCCGTTTCGATGCCCGGGGCGTGCTCCGCCACCGTATCGCCGACCTCTTCAAACAGCGACAGGTCGGTTGCCCAGAGCACCTCCAGCGCCGAGATATCCTGCGGCAGCCGCGACAGGCGGTAGCCGCCCTGCGCGCCCTTCTGCGAGGATACGACGTCCGCCTTTTTCAATAGCGAAAACACCTGTTCGAGATAGATTTTCGAAATTCCCAGACTATCGGACAGGCTGATCACCGTGATGTTCTCGCCCGTGTCGTGGCGGGCCGCCATGCTGATCGTCGCCGCCAAAGCATATCGCCCCCGTGCGGATATTCTCATCGTATCTCCTCATTTTCATACTGATTGAATATGTTTTAGTGTAGACAATTCAAATTTTTTTGTCAAGGGGGGTTGACAAGCGAAATAGTTCGGTTTATATTACTAACATACTATTCCTATATGATTAATTTTTTTGGAGGTAAAGTTGATGAATATACTGCATACGATCACCGATCTGATCGGCGCAACCCCGATGCTCAAACTGGACGGCATCATGAAAACCCACGGCTTGCGGGCGGAGATCATCGCCAAGATCGAGGGCAAGAATCCCGGCGGCAGCGTGAAAGACCGCATCGCCAAGGCCATGATTGACGACGCCGAAGCGCGGGGCGTTTTGAAACCGGGCGCGACCATCATCGAGCCGACCAGCGGCAACACCGGCATCGGGTTGGCGCTCATCGCGGCGGCGCGCGGCTACCGCCTCATCCTCACCATGCCCGAAACCATGAGCGTGGAGCGCCGCAGTCTTTTAAGGGCTTACGGCGCGGAGCTTGTGCTTACCGAAGGCCCCAAAGGCATGAAGGGCGCGATTGAAAAGGCGAACGAGCTTGCCAGAGAGAGGAAGGGCTCGTTCATCCCCGGCCAGTTCGACAACCCCGCCAACCCTGAGGCGCACCGCAGAACCACAGGCCCCGAAATATGGCGCGATACAGGCGGCAGGGTGGATATTTTCGTTGCGGGCGTGGGAACGGGCGGCACGATTACCGGCGCGGGCGAGTATCTGAAATCCAGAAAACCCGCCGTGCGCGCCGTTGCCGTCGAGCCGGACGCATCGCCCGTTTTAAGCGGCGGAGTTGCCGGGCCGCACCCCATTCAGGGCATCGGCGCGGGCTTCATTCCCAAGGTGCTCAACGCAGGCGTGATCGACGAGATCATCCGCGTCAAGGCGGATGACGCGTTTGCCGCCGCCCGCGAACTTGCGCAGCACGAAGGGCTGCTTGCCGGCACCTCGTCGGGCGCTGCGCTCTGGGCGGCTGTCCAGCTGGGCAAACGCCCGGAGAACACCGGTAAAACCATCGTCGTTATATTGCCCGATACGGGCGAACGCTACCTGTCCACTAAATTGTTCTTTGAATTTTAAACAAGGAGAAAAAAAGATGGCTAATAAGTGGAAGTTTGAAACCCTGCAGCTCCACGTGGGGCAGGAGAAGCCCGATCCCGCGACCGGCGCGCGCGCCGTGCCGATCTATCAGACGACTTCCTTCGTGTTCCCCAACTCCGAGTCGGCCGCCGCGCGGTTTGCGCTGACGGAGGTTGGCAACATCTATACGCGTATCATGAACCCGACCACCGACGTGTTTGAAAAACGCATCGCGGCGCTGGAGGGAGGGATCGGCGCGCTGGCGCTGGCAAGCGGCCTGGCCGCCATCACCGCCGCCATCCGCAACATCGCGTGCGCGGGCGACCATATCGTGTCGGCCACCGCGATCTACGGCGGTACCTACGGGTTGTTCGCGCATACGCTCAAGGAAGTCGGCATCGAAACGACGTTCGTCGGTGGCGACGATCCGGAGAATTTTGAAAAAGCCATCAAGCCGAATACGAAAGCGCTGTATACGGAAACACTGGGCAACCCCAACTCCAACATCGTCGATATCCG
>JBDRTL010000275.1:0-4177 GCA_043824045.1 Bacillota bacterium | reverse complement strand
GGCGACCATGCCGTAGGCCGCGGCGTGGCTTTTATTAAACGCATAGCTGGCGAAGGCAGACATATCGTCAAAGATCTTCTCGGCGGCCTTTTCAGGGATGCCGCGGCGCACGCAGCCGTCCACGAGGACGTTCCCATCCTTGCCGGTCATGCCGTGAACGAAGTACTCGCGCTCCTGCTCCATCACGTCGTGCTTTTTTTTGGACATGGCGCGCCGCATCAGATCGCTGCGGCCCAGCGAGTACCCCGCCAGATCGCGCACGATCTGCATCACCTGCTCCTGATACACCATGCAGCCGTAGGTCACATCGAGGATGGGCTTGAGAAGGGGCGTCAGGTAGCGCACGGAGGACGGGTCTTTCTTGCCTGCGACATACTTGGGGATGGAGTCCATCGGGCCGGGGCGGTACAGGGAAACCGCCGCGATAATATCCTCAAAGCACTCGGGCTTCATGCTCTGCAAAAACAGGCGCATGCCGTCGGATTCCAGCTGGAACACGCCGTCGGTATCGCCGGACGCGATCATCCCGTACACCCCCGGATCATCCAGCGGGATATCCTCGGCGCGCATATCCACGCCGATCTCCTTCATTGAGTCCAGCGCGTCGCGGATGACCGTGAGCGTGCGCAGGCCGAGGAAATCGATCTTCAAAAGCCCCAGGTGTTCCAGCGTGTTCATCGGGTACTGGGTGGTAATTACGTCTTCGTTGCGCTGCAGGGGCACGTACTCGGTCACGGGCCTGGCGGTAATCAGCACGCCCGCGGCGTGGGTGCTCGCGTGGCGCGGCATGCCCTCCAGCGTCATGCTCATCTCGATGAGCTTGGCCACTTCAGGATCCCGATCAATCATCTCCTGCAGCTGGGGGCTTACGCTTATCGCCTTTTCCAGCGTCATGTCCAGCGAGAAGGGGATGGCCTTGGCGACGGCGTCCACCGCCGCGTAGCGCATGCCCAGCACGCGCCCCACGTCGCGCACCACAGCCTTGGCTTTCATCGTGCCGAACGTGATGATCTGCGCCACGTGGTCCGCGCCGTACTTTTCGGTTACGTAGTCGATCACTTCCTGCCTGCGCTCGTAGCAGAAGTCGATATCGATATCGGGCATGGTGACGCGCTCGGGGTTTAGAAACCGCTCAAAGAGCAGGTTGTACTTGAGGGGGTCGAGCATCGTGATATTGAGCGCGTACGACGCGATGCTGCCGGCCGCGCTGCCGCGCCCGGGGCCGACCATGATGCCGCGCTTCTTCGCGAAATCGATGAAATCCCACACGATCAGCAGATAATCCACATAGCCCATCTTTTCGATCGTATCCAGCTCGTACCTGAGCCGCAAGCGCGGCTCGCTATTCTCATCGTCCGCCTGATCGGGGTAGCGCTGACTGAGCCCCTCCATGCACAGGCGGGTGAGCATATCGGGCGGTTTTTCATTTGTTTGGATTGGATAGGACGGCAGGTGAAGCGTTTTAAAATCAAAGTCCATTTGGCAGCGCTGGGCGATTTTCGCGGCGTTCTCAATGGCTTCGGGCGCGCCGGGGAAAAGCGCCAGCATCTCCTGCTCGCTTTTGACGTACAGTTCCTCGGTCTCCATGCGCATGCGGGCTTCGTCTTCCAAAGTCTTGCCAGTCTGCACGCACATGAGCACTTCCTGGGCGGCGGCGTCCTTTTTGTGCAGATAATGGCAGTCGTTGGTCGCCACCAGCGGGATGCCCGTCTCTCTGGCAAGGGCGATCAAATCCGGCAGCACCTGTTTTTCCTCGGGAATGCCGTGATCCATGATCTCGATGAAATAGTTCCCCTCGCCGAACATCTCCCGCATCATCAGCGCGTAGGCTTTGGCGTCCTCCCGCCTGCCCTGCAATAAAAGCTTGGGCAGGTCACCGCTTAAACACGCGCTTAAGCAGATCAGCCCTTCGGCATGCTGCCTGAGCAGTTCGTAGTCAAGCCTCGGGCGGTAATAGAAGCCTTCCGTAAACCCGCTGGAGATCAGTTTGATGAGGTTTTGATAGCCCTTGTTGTTCTCGCACAGCAAAATCAAATGGCTGTACTCGCGGCTGATATGGGTTTTGTCAAACCGGTCGGGGCAGATGTAGGCCTCCACCCCGATCACGGGATGGATGCCCTCCGCCTTGCACGCCGAATAAAAGTCCACCGCGCCGTACATCACGCCGTGGTCGGTGATGGCGCAGTGGGTCTGCCCCAGCTCTTTCAGGCGCCTGATCAGCGGCTTGATGGAGCAGGCGCCGTCCAGAAGGCTGTATTCGCTGTGCAGGTGCAGGTGGGCAAAAGCCATAGTATCCTCCAAAACTCTTTTCTTCAGTATACTTCAATCGGAGGGGGCGGGCAAGCCGCCGCCAGGTATTTCGCGCATGAAAATATGTCGGATCAGGGACGGAAAGTAACCATTGACATTGAAAAGCGGCGCTGATACAATGAGGGATAATACAAAGATAAGGAAGGGTGATGCAAATGCTTGAAGAGAACATTCGGACGGGATTGACTTTCGACGACGTACTGTTGATCCCGGGCGAAAGCCAGGCGCTTCCCCGCGAGGTCAGCACGTCCGTGCAGCTGATGCCCACCGTCAAACTGAACATACCGCTGATTTCCGCGGCCATGGACACGGTTACCGATTCCCGCATGGCCATTGCCATTGCCCGCGAGGGCGGGCTGGGAATCATTCATAAGAATATGTCCATCGAGGATCAGGCCGCGCAGGTGGACAAGGTCAAACGCAGCGAGCACGGAGTCATCACAGACCCGTTTTTTCTTTCTCCGGACCATCTCATCCGCGACGCCGAAGCCCTGATGGCACGCTACCGGATCTCCGGCGTTCCCATCACCCGCGGCAAGAAGCTGGTCGGCATCCTCACCAACCGCGATTTGCGGTTTGAAACCGACGACAGCCGCCGTATCGAAGAAGTCATGACCTCCAAAAACCTGGTTACAGCTCCCGTGGGCACTACATTGGAAGAAGCGAAGAAACTGCTGGCGGCGCACCGCATCGAAAAACTGCCCATCGTCAACGACCAGTTTGAACTGTGCGGCCTGATCACCATTAAAGATATCGAAAAGATCACCAAATACCCCTATTCCGCCAAAGACTCGGGCGGCCGCCTGCTGTGCGGCGCGGCCGTCGGGCTGACGTCCGACTACCTGACGCGCGTCGCCGCGCTGATCAGCGCGAAGGTGGACGTGATCTCCATCGATACCGCGCACGCGCATACCAAGGGCGCGATGGAAGCGCTTGAAAATATCCGCAAAGCCTATCCCACGATCCCCGTCATCGCGGGCAACGTGGCCACCGCCGACGCGACCAGGGCGCTGATCAAAGCGGGCGCGAGCTGCATCAAGGTCGGCATCGGGCCGGGCAGCATCTGCACCACGCGCGTGGTGACCGGCACGGGCGTGCCCCAGATTACCGCGATCGCCGATTGCGCCGCCGAAGCGAGCAAGCATGGCGTCGCCGTGATCGCAGACGGCGGCATCAAGTACTCCGGCGACATTCCCAAGGCCATCGCCGCGGGCGCGCACGCCGTGATGCTTGGCAGCATTCTGGCCGGCGTGGACGAAAGCCCCGGAGATATGGAGATTTATCAGGGCCGCAGCTTCAAGGTATACCGCGGCATGGGCAGCATCGGCGCCATGCAGCAAAACCATGGCTCCAGCGACCGCTATTTTCAGGAAAACGGGCCCAAGCTCGTGCCCGAAGGCGTGGAAGGCCGCGTGCCCTACAAGGGCATGCTGTCGGAAACCGTGTTCCAGCTGGTCGGCGGCCTGCGGGCGGGCATGTTCTACTGCGGCACGAAAACCATCGAGGAACTGCGGCAAAACGGCAAGTTTATCCGCATCACGAACGCGGGCCTGCAGGAAAGCCACCCGCACGATATCTCCATCACCAAGGAAAGCCCCAACTACTCCAGGCAAGGCTGAGCGGTCACAAAAAAGAATCCGCCGTTAGGGCGGTCAAGTAATACCTGTCAACCCAATCGCCAGATGAGAGAATTGAATAATGCAGATTGGAGGCGTGAAAGGAAGGCGGGTATCCTGTTATTCCAATTGTTTTACCATTTTATAGAAACCCTGGATCTTAAACTTTTGAAAATAGCTTGGGAATACCTTCTTATCTGTAGCTTCAAAATTACACTTCCTGTATAGTGCTATTGCATTTTCGTTGTCTA
>JBDRTL010000274.1:0-3791 GCA_043824045.1 Bacillota bacterium | reverse complement strand
ATATGCCAGTTGTCAAACGCCTGTTTCATTGCCTTTCCTCCGCCTGCGCAAACCGCACGCTGCCGTCCGCGTCGATTGGTTTACCGATTTGGTTTGCCACGCGCAGCCCGCCGACGTCGATATCCTGGCCGTTTCGCAGGTACAGCCCCGCGGCCTCCATCGGCTCGAGGCCGTCCATCATCGCGGGCAGCCCCGGCTTCCCTTGTTTCATCACCACGGTGCTGTCTTTAATGCGCACGCGGCGCACGGGGCTTTCGGGCAGGCCGTAGAGGAAGCCCGCGCATGCCGTGGCGCCGCGAACGGTGACGTCCGTGATGGTCACGTCGCAAAGCGAAGGCGTGCCGCCCGTCACGGGGTGGGGGGCTTTGTCCGCGACGCCCGGCAGCTTGCCGCCCTTGCCGCAGTGGTAGTACATATTGAACACGAAGGGGCAGAGCACGTCCTCCATCAGAATATGACTGAAGGACAGGTTTTCCGCGCTGCCGCCGCGCCCGCGCCGTGTTTTCAGGCGGATGCCGCGGTCCGTGCCGCGGAACACGCAGCCGGTCACCAGCACGTTTTTCACCCCGCCGCTCATTTCGCTGCCGATCACCACGCCGCCGTGGCCGTTGAGCATGTGGCAGCCCGAGATGATGATGTTTTCGCAGGCGCGCCTGTCCGGCGTGTCCTCCGTGCCCGATTTGATGGCGATACAGTCGTCCCCCACGTCGATGAGGCAGTCCGCGATGCGCACGTTGGATGAAGCGTCGGGGTTGATGCCGTCGGTGTTGGGGGAATCGGCGGGGTTATGGATAGTGAGGCGCGATAGCGTCACATGATCGCAGTACAGCGGGTGCACCGTCCAGCACGGGGAATTGACGAGCGTGACGCCGTCCATCATCACGTCCGTGCAGTTTTGGAAGCACACGAGGTACGGACGCGGATGCCTGAGCGTGCCTTCCCGCTGCAGGTTCCACCACTTCGCGCCGCTGCCGTCGATTGTGCCCGCGCCCGTGACGCGCACGTTACGCGCGTCCCGCGCGTAAACGCAGGGCATGTACGAAAGCGCGGAGACGCCCTCATACTCCGTGTCCACCAGCGGAAACTGCCGCTCGTCGTCCGTCAGCGCGATCACCGCGCCCGCGTCCAGCCGCAAGGCGATATCAGACGCTAGCAATATCGGCGCGGTCAGGTACCGCCCCGCGGGCACCGAAAGCGTGCCGCCGCCCTGTGATGTAAGCGCATTCACGGCTGCGCGGAACGCCTCCGTCCACAGCCCGCCTATCGCCAAATGCCCGAAATCCTTGAGATTCATCGCTTATCGCTCCCCGGCGCCGCCGCCGCCATATCGGTTGATGCTCCCATTATACACGATGATTTTCAGAAAGCAAACGCGGAAAATGCCGATAGCGGCGGTTGGTAAGTTCTTTCAATACTACGTAACGCATCCATTCCGCTGTTTCATTTTCCCCGTTCCTGTGCTACAATACTGCACATACCATTGCGGAAACGCCCTTGAAGCCCAAATCCGGGAGGAGGCCGCCAGACCGTGACGCTCTTGTTTCTCACCGCGCTCGCCGTCGGCTTTTCAGGCGCGATGATGCCCGGTTCGCTGCTGACCTACGTAATCCGCCAGTCGCTCAGGGAAGGCCCCAGGGTGGGGTTTATCGTGATCGTCGGGCACGCGCTGCTCGAGCTCGTGCTGATCGTGGGCATCTTTCTGGGGCTGGACATCGTGCTCAGGTCCGACGCGGCGCAGATTTCCATCGGCATCGTCGGCGGGCTGATGCTGTGCCTTATCGGCGCGGACATGATCGTGAAGGCCGCGCGCAACCGGGTGGGCATCTCCATGGAGGCAAAGACAGGCAGTTCCGAGCGCATGATGCTCTCGGGCGCGCTGTTGAGCCTTGCCAACCCGTACTTCCTTTTGTGGTGGGCGGTGATCGGGCTTGGATTCCTCACCGAGGCCTACCGCGATTTCGCCGTCTGGGGCGTCGCGGTGTACTTCCTGGGCCATATCACGGCGGATTTCACCTGGTACGGCGTCATATCCACGGTCGTGGGCAAAACGCGCAGGTTCATCAGAGAAAAACCTTACCGCATCATCATTATCGTGCTGGGCGCGCTTTTGATCTTTTTCGGCACGCGGTTTTTAATCGGCGCGGTGACTTCGTTCTTTCAACTGGTCTGAGGATAAAAGCGTACGATGGGGGCTGCGCCCCCACACCCCTAAGCGCTATGACCCTTCGGTATCCTGCTTCAGGCCGTGCAACGCGCGGCCTGTTTTTGGGGTTCAGGGGCATCGCCCCTGATCGGGGTCGATGGGATGAAATCCCTGACATCTCTTCTTCTTTCGCCATAAAACCGCCCACAAAACCACCATCACAAGGCTTGCGGCGCTGACCGCCGCGCCCGCCCAAAGCCCCTGCGGCACGAAGCGAAGCTCCACGGTGTGCGCGCCCTGCGAAAGGTTCACGGCAAGCAGCGCGCCGTAGCGGCTGACGGCTTCGGCTTTCTCGCCGTCCACCCATACGTGCCAGCCCTTGTCGTAGGGGATGGTGATCAAAAGCTGCGTATGCCCGTCTTTTACGTCCGCGTGAATCACAATGTGCGAATCCGTATCGCTTTGCACGTCGGTGGCATACTTTGCGAGCGCAGCATGCGCCTGTTTGAAGGCGTCCAAATCGAAGTACGCCAGATGGATGCCCAGCGGCGCGGTCATTTTAACCTCGAAGTCGGTATCCGCATCGGCAGCCGGCAGGAGGATGGAGCCGTTCATACGCGCGGCGCTTTCCACGCCGCCGTTGAGCACATAGTCCGTCCCGTAGGATTTCATGTACAGCTGCCGGTTTGCCGCCACGGAGAAGGTATAGGTTTCCCATGTGCCGTCGAACGAGCGCCCGATATCCCATATGGGCCGGAACACCAGCGTCTCCGCTCCCGTCAGGTCGCTGAGCAGAATATTCTGGTTGACGAAGGGGTTGAAGTCCGAAAGCTCCCGCGTTTGCTCCGGCACAAGGCAGGCAAAGGGCAGCGCATAGGTGTTTTCATAGACGGTCACGTCGCCATCCCGCCACAGTTCCTCGTAGCCCTCGGGTAACGGCTCGAAAGCTACGCCGTCCTTTCGCAGGATGTATTTCACGCCCAACAGGCTTTCCAGCACCGGCGTGGTTCCCGCGCGGTACGACATGTGATAGTTGCCATTGTACAGGCCGATATGATCGCAAAAGGCGATCTGATCCCAGTTGTGATAAGCGCTGAAGAAGGTGAGCCCCGCATAATCATCGCTGAGGCTGTCCAAATCCGTTCGGTGAAAATTACGCTCCATCCGGTATAGCCCGCCGTCGTCTTCCCTGATACGTTCCACCAGCGCCCTGCCTTGTTCGGCGGCAGACCGATACGCATCGGCAGTGGTTGTCCATACCGTACGCAGCCGCGCGATGGGATAGTAGGCATTGAGCATCAGGCATGCTATTTGCATAACGCAGATCAGCGTCACGGCAATCTTTCGCCGCCGTTCGCCGCGCAGCCACGGGAGCAGGAAACAGGTCGCCGTAAAGAAAACCACGTCCATTACGATTGTTTTCAGCGCCAGATACTCGATGTTGCCCATGGTGTGAAACAGCAATATGGTCAGCGCAATAAAACTGCCCGCCAATATCACAGCTCGCGCCTTCATCCCGCGCGCGGACAGGTTTGGAATTTTCTGGTAACCAAGCCACGCAAGGTCGAGCAGCACGAAGGAGAAGAGAAATGAAAACCTGTGCGGATAGAAATTGGGCTGATTGAAGAGGTGCCAGGCCAGGTAAAGC
>JBDRTL010000273.1:0-2345 GCA_043824045.1 Bacillota bacterium | reverse complement strand
GAGACCCCCGCTTTTTCGGAAATATCATAAATATTCATCAGCCGCACCATTCCTGTCAATTGATAACGGTTACACAGTATTTTACATAGTCAACAGTATAAACGATTCTCGCGAAAACGCAAGAGTACGCTCAAATAATCTTCTTTTCGCCCCGTTATTTACGCTGCGTGAGGCAGAATTTCATTGACGAATAAGGGAAACGGGCGTAGTATGTGAATAAATCTGGTGTAAATAGTTACACTGATATTTGGCAACGGAGGTGTACGACGTTGAAGCAATTATCCAAGGCCATCGCCCCGGGAAAAAACCGTCCGGTGAAAGTGCTCCAATATGGCGAGGGGAACTTCCTGCGCGCGTTTGTGGACTATATGCTGGACATCGCCAACGAACGCGGCGCGTTCGACGGCGGCGTCGTGATCGTAAAACCCATCCCCTTGGGAACGCTGGACCGCTTTCATGCGCAGGACTGCCGCTATACGGTGCTCCTCCGCGGCCTGGAAGACGGCAAACGGGTGGAGAAAACACGGATCGTCACCTGCGTGCAGGACGCCGTGGACTGCTATACCGAGTATGAAAAATACGCGGGATTTGCCCGCCTGGAAAGCCTTCGCTTCATCGTGAGCAACACCACGGAAGCCGGCATCGTGTTAGACGAGGAAGACCGCTTTGCGTTCACGCCGCCGCGCTCCTATCCGGGAAAGCTGACCAAGTTTCTGTTCGAGCGCGCCGAGGCGTTTGACTACAGCCCCGACAAAGGCCTGATCATCCTGCCTGTCGAGCTGATCGACGACAACGGCACCGCGCTGCAAAAGTACGTGCTGGAGCTTGCCAAACAGTGGAAACTCGGCAACCGGTTTATCGGCTGGCTGAACGACGCCTGCGTGTTTGCCTCCACGCTGGTCGACCGCATCGTGACCGGTTACCCGCGGGACGAGGCTGCGGCGATCTGGGAGAAGCTCGGCTATGAGGATCAGCTTTTGGACACCGCCGAGCCGTTCGGCCTGTGGGTGATCGAATCGCAGAAGGAACTCAGCAAGGAGCTGCCGCTTGCATCATGCGGGCTTCCCGTGCTGTTCACCGACAACCAAAAACCCTATAAACAGCGCAAGGTGCGCATTCTAAACGGCGCGCATACCTCCTTCGTGCCTGCGGCGTTCCTGTGCGGGCATGATACCGTCAAACAGGCAATGAGCGATCCCCTGATCAAACGGTTTATTCTGGACACGCTGCACGGGGAAGTCATCCCGACCCTCACCTTGCCCAGGGAGGATTTGGATGCTTTTGCGAACGCGGTCATCAGCCGGTTTGAAAACCCGTACATCGAGCACGCGCTGCTTTCCATCTCGCTCAATTCCGTTTCCAAATGGCGCGCCCGCTGCCTGCCGAGCTTTCTTGCGTATTATAAGCAGACCGGCAGCCTCCCCGCGCACCTCACCTTCTCGCTTGCGGCGCTGATGGCGCTGTACCGGGGAAGTGAAATTAAAAACGGCGCTTTGATCTGCGAGCGCAACAGCGTGCCGTATCAAATCCTCGACGACGAAACGGTTTTAAAGTTCTTCGCGGAGCACTCCTCCCTGACTGCGCAGGAGCAGACCGTGCTGTTCTTGCAGAACGCTTCCTTCTGGGGTCAGGACTTGTCTGGCATCCCCGGGCTTATGCAAACCGTTGCCCGCACGCTGGAGGATATGAAGCGCAGCGGGATGCTAGAAGCCCTGCATCATCGCTTTCCCAACTAATCTGGAAATGGAAAAGGGAATCCAAATGAGTGCGGCGAATACTCAAACGATTATGAGTTGTATATAAATAAAAGGAGGATTTATGCACATGGAATCACGCAATGCAGCGAGCCCGAAAGATGTAAAAACCTACGACACCGCACGCCTTCGCCAGGAATTTCTGATTGAGGATTTATTTCAGCCGGACATGGTGAAGACGGTTTACAGCCACATTGACCGCATTATCACCGGCAGCGCCGTGCCCGCGAATAAAGCCCTCAGCCTGCCCTCCGGCGATGCGCTGCATGCCGCAAGCTTTCTGGAACGCCGCGAACTCGGCGTCATCAACATCGGGGGCGACGGCGCCGTGACCGTCGACGGCACGCGCTATTCCCTGCGCGCAAAGGACGGCCTGTACGTCGGCATAGGCGCGAAGGACGTGCTTTTTGAAAGCGCAGACGCGAAAGACCCCGCGATGTTTTATTTCAACAGCGCGCCCGCGCACCGCGCCTGCCCCACCGTTTTAATCAAGCCGGAGGACTGCCAGAAGGTGGAGCTTGGCTCGCAGGAGGCCAGCAACCACCGCACGATCTGCAAATACATCCTGCCCGGTCAAGTGGAAAGCTGCCA
>JBDRTL010000272.1:0-2093 GCA_043824045.1 Bacillota bacterium | reverse complement strand
GCGCAGCAGGCGCGCGACCTGCTGCGGGATGAGTATACGGATGTGCTCGCATCCTGCGACGCGGTGCTCACGCCCGTCGCGCCCAGCGTCGCGTTCCGCCTTGGTGAAAAGACCGATGACCCGATGGCGATGTACATGGGCGACCTCTACACCGTGACTGCGAACCTCACGGGGCTTCCCGCGATCAGCGTGCCGTGCGGGCATGTGCTGGAACACGGCGATACGCTGCCCGTGGGCATGAGCCTGCTGGGCGCGAAGAACAGCATGCAAACCCTTTTGACGATTGCGTACGTCTATGAAAACGCGATGAAGCCCAACGCGGGCATCCGCCCCTACGAACTGCTGAAGGGAGGCGCGACGGCATGAGCTGGGAAATGGTGATCGGCCTGGAAACGCACGTCGAACTGCAAACGGAAAGCAAGGTGTTCTGTGCGTGCAGGGCAGTGTTCGGCGCGCAGCCCAACACGCACGTATGCCCCGTGTGCATGGGGCTGCCGGGCGCGCTGCCGGTGTTTAACGAGCAGGTGCTGCATTATACGGCCAAAGCGGGCTTTGCGCTCAACTGCAACGTGCATCACCGCAGCCGCTTCGACCGGAAAAATTACTTCTATCCGGACTTGCCAAAGGCGTATCAGATCAGCCAGTTTTATCAACCCATCTGCGAAAACGGATGGCTGACCGTGCAGACCGCGGCGGGGGAGAAAAAGATCGGCATCACGCGCATCCACATCGAGGAGGACGCGGGCAAACTTTTGCATGACGAGAAGAACGGGACGCTGCTGGATATGAACCGCTGCGGCGTGCCACTGATCGAGATCGTCAGCGAGCCGGATATCCGCTCGGCGGAAGAAGCGGTGGCGTACCTGCGCAAGGTGCGCGCCATCCTCACCTATATCGGCGTGAGCGACTGCCGCATGAACGAGGGGAGCCTGCGCTGCGACGTCAACCTGAGCATCCATCAGCCGGGCGAGCCATACGGCATCCGCACGGAGATGAAAAACCTGAACTCCTTCCAAAGCGTGGAGCGCGCCGTCAGGGCCGAATACGAGCGGCAGGTGGCGGCCGTTGATAACGGAGAGGAAATCGTGCAGGAAACCCGCCGCTATGACCAGAAGACGGGTAAAACCTTCAGCATGCGCCGCAAGGAAAACAGCGCGGATTACCGCTATTTTCCGGATCCCGATTTGCCGGAAGTGCGCCTGACCGACGGCCAGATGGATGCGATCAGGGCGGAGATCCCCGTACTGCCGGACGCGCGGCGCGAGGCGTACATGAAGGACTTCGGCCTGTCCGCCTATGCCGCCGAGCAATTGACCAGCGAGCGCTGGCTCGCGGATTACTTTGAGCGGGCGGCCGGTATGGCGAAGTCCGCGATCAGCGTCGCCAACCTTTTGCAGGGCGAGGTGTTTTCCATCCTCTCCGCGCGGGCTGCCGAGGCGGAAAAGAGCGGCGTTCCCGCGCCGGAGGGCGAAGCGTCGCTGCCGGTGTCTCCCGAAAACCTGGCGAAGCTCGGCGATCTGCTGGTGGACGGCCGCGTGAACAGTTCCACGGGCAAGCGAATCCTCAACGCCATGTTCTGCGAGAATTGCGATCCGGAGGCTTACGCGCTGGCGAACGCGCTGTTCACCGTGTCGGATGATTCCGTTCTGACCGATTCGGTCAGACAGACGCTTGCGCACAACCCCGATATGGTGGAAAGCTACCGCAGGGGAAAGACCACCGTGGAGCGCGCGCTGATGGGCAAGGCCATGGCCGCGACCAAAGGCAAGGCCGACCCCGGACGCCTGTCGCAGCTTTTGCATCAGGCGCTGGAAGCGCAGGTGGAGTAGTTCAGGCGCCTCGTGCCGAGATTGACAACCGCATACGGTCATGCTAAACTTTTGGAATACTTTATGCAGAAAGCAGGGGAACGATATGCGCCGCGTGGGTATCATCGGAGCAACCGGCATGGTGGGGCAGCGGTTCGCGCTGCTTTTGGACAATCACCCGTGGTTTCGGGTTACGTGCGTCGCGGCGAGCCCGAAAAGCGCGGGCAAACCGTATAGGGAAGCAGTGGCAGGCCGCTGGGCATTTCCGCACACTCCGATTCCCGA
>JBDRTL010000271.1:0-3980 GCA_043824045.1 Bacillota bacterium | reverse complement strand
ATGAGGTCCTTATCCAAAAACGTATCATGCTGCACGAACACCTGAAGCTCTTGATCCTCGGGATAGTACATATGCCCGGCAATCCGGCGCATGCGGGTTATGTCCTCGGGGGAGAGGCCCAGCGCTTGCCTGCGCTCTGCGCCTGCTTTGTCGTACGCGTCGCAGAAATAAGAGATGCTCCACGCCGCCATACGGTTGGTGTACCAGTTGTTGTTGACGTTGTTTTCGTACTCGTTGGGCCCGGTCACGCCGTGTATCATGTACGTCTGCGTGCGCTTGTTCAAGTGCACGCGCCCGGCGTAGAAACAGGCGATGCCGCACAGCACGTCCAGCCCCTCTTGCAGCTGATAGCTCTCGTCGCCCGTGTAGGTTGTGTAGTCAAAGATGGCGTGGGCGATCGCGGCGTTGCGGTGGATTTCCTCAAAGGTGATTTCCCACTCGTTATGGCATTCCACGCCCGTGAAGGTGACCATCGGAAACAGCGCGCCCGAAAGCCCCTGCTGGCGGGCGTTGTGGTATGCGCCGTCCAGCTGCATATGCCGGTAGAGCAGCAGCTGCCTGGCCGCGTGATCACCGGCCACCGCTAAAACCATTGGAAAGCAGAACCCCTCGGTATCCCAATAGGTACCGCCGCCGTATTTCTCGCCGGAAAAGCCCTTCGGGCCGATGTTCAGCCGCGCGTCGTCGCCGGAATAGGTGCTCAGCAGCTGAAAGAGGTTATAGCGGATGCCCTGCTGGGCCTTTTCGTCCCCTTGAATTTCCACATCGCAGGCTGCCCAGCGTAATTTCCATACGCCGATATGCGCCGCAAGCGCGCTTTCCAATCCAGCTTCCCTTGCTCTGGCCGCCGCTTTCAGCGCAAGCGTCATCAACAGCTTTGCGTCCTGGTCGCGGTCTGTGAAGCACAGCACGTATTTTTCGAGCGTCGCAGTTGTATTCGCGGGTACAACGCCTGCATAACGGGCCTCCGCAAGCCCTTCCCCGAGTGTTTTTTCTTTGAGTTCCAGTTCGTCCGCCCACAGGCCCATGGCTGCCGCCACGGTGAACCGCGGCGTCCCGAACGGATTGGGTTTGGTTCTCGTCAAGATCCCAAGCGCGTTTTCGGTCTCTTCCTCTTCAAGCATTTCCCAGAAGGTTTCCTCAAAATTGCTGTCTAGGTTCTTCACGTGCCCGTCCAGATAGGGCACGCACTCGATCTCGGCCTCGTGATCGGGCGTGATCGCATAGGAGATTGCCATCAGTTCCTTCTGTGCGGCGGACAGAAAGCGCAGCACGGAAATCCTGGCTTTTCCCAGCCGTGTGCGCACGGTGAAGGAACGGCGGATAACGCCCGTTTGCATATCCAGCTCGCAGGTATAGTCCTCGCACGGCGTTTGATTGAGGTCGATCGCCTCGCCGTCGATCTTCACATGGACGCCGTTCATACGCACCGCGTTGATGACCTTGCCGAAGTAGGCGGGATAGCCGTTTTTCCACCAGCCGACACGCGTTTTATCGGGGAACCACACCCCGCCGATATACGTGCCGATATGGGCGTCGCCGGAAAAATCCTCCTCAAAGTTGCCGCGCATGCCCATATAGCCGTTGGCGACGGAGGTCAGGCTTTCGGTAAGGCGGATGGTATCCAAATCCAGGCCGGTCTGAACCAGTTTCCACGGATGCGTGCTGAACGCCACGGAAATCCCCCCTAAATAATATCATGTTTAACGGAAAACACCGCGAAGCGGATATCGGTGTCCGCAGTTGCGCAGGTGGTGACGGTGAGTATCTGATCGGTCTTTGCGACGTTCACCGGGATATTGTAGACGGATCTTTTCTGAACGTCGCGGATAAACGCGTCAAACTCACCGGCCGTCATCGTGTTAATCCGGTAGATATCCAGATATATTACCGAATCCGGATCGATCGAGTAGTACACGACGGCGAAGGGTACGTAACGCGCGGTTTCGTACAGCGTGGAGAATTCTATCGACGGATATTTATTGAGATAGTCGATCTTTTCATACCGCAACAGCTTGCCCAGAGCAGTGCCGTCCTGCATGTTGTGGCCGTGGATGATCAGGTTGCGGCTTTGCGGATAGATAGAGCAGGTCACGTCCAGAAAAATCGCGCCTGAAAAACTGAATTCGCCGGTAAACGAGTGCCGCAAGTAGTAGGAATTGTCCCGCTGCACCACGTAGGTGTGGATCGATTCGCCCATCTTCAGCTGGCCTACGGTATCGGGGTTGATATCCAGGGCTTTGGTGAACTGGATGAGTACGGCGGGAACGGCTTGTATGGCTTTGGGCTCGCGCATCGCGGACAGGACATCCGGCGTGGGGGAACCGGCAGCCGGTTCCCGCGAAGGCGCGGGGGAAGGAGCTGCGGTTTCAGCTGTGTCCGCATTCGTTTCGCTCTGCGCGATCAGCGCCTGAATCATCTGCTCTTCCCGCTTGGCCTGATGGCTTTGCACCAGATAGGCGACGACCTGATAGACGGAGAACACAAAGACCGCGATCAGGACCACGATCAGGCAGATGAAGAGACCTTTGAGTTTCCCCCCCGGCTTTTTTGTTGGTTCCGGCGGCTTCGGACGATAGCCCTGCGACATGTGCGCGCTCGGGCTGCGCTTCTTTGCCGATATTGGAACGTCAGCTTCGGGCAGGGGTGCTACGGCCGTATCTGGAACGGGCGGTTCGGGTGGCGGGGAAACGGCGGAATCCGAAACCGCAGGCTGCGCATACTTCGCTGACCGCCGCGTTCTGGTCATCCGGTTCACCGCCTCATCGTTTTGTTCTGGACCTTATTCTATTATAATCCTGAACCGAAGGCAATATCAAACAGGAGTTGTACCTTTTTCTCCGTATAAATTGCAGTTGCAAGCTTGCAAAAAAAACGATTCTATGCTACGATGTCGGGGCTGAAAACGCGCGGGATTATAGCTCAGTTGGTTAGAGTGCCACGTTGACATCGTGGAGGTCGATGGTTCGAGCCCATTTAATCCCACCAGAATGGTTGCCCCTGAGACATAAGAGTTTCAGGGGTTTTTGATTGCGCTGATACGGATTTCCCTGACGCAGATATTTTCTGATTGACAAGGCGGCGGGCTATTGCTAAAATCTCATAGATTCTAAGAATCGCCAGAAAGAAGATTTTTATGCAGAAGATGAAACCCAAGCTCTTCTCCGTACTCAAGCATTACGACCGCGCGCAGTTATTCAAAGATATCACGGCGGGAATCATCGTAGCAATCATCGCGCTTCCTCTTTCCATTGCGCTGGCGCTGGCCTCCGGCGTAAACCCGGAGCAGGGCCTGTACACGGCTGTTATCGCCGGATTCGTCGTGTCCTTTCTGGGTGGCAGCCGCGTGCAGATTGCGGGGCCGACCGCCGCTTTTGCCACCATCGTCGCGGGCATAGTTGCCCGCAACGGGGTTGAAGGGCTTGCCATTGCAACCATTATGGCAGGCCTTATGCTTGTGCTGATGGGTTTGTTTAAGCTTGGGTCGCTGATCAAGTTCATCCCCTTTACCATCACCGCCGGTTTCACCGCAGGCATCGCGGTCAGCATCGCCATCGGTCAGATGAAGGATTTTCTCGGCGCTTCGTATCATGCGGGGCTGGACACGATTGATACGCTGGATAAGCTGAAAGGCATATTTCTAAGCCTGGATACGTTTAACTGGCAGGCGCTGCTGGTCGGGCTTGTCGCGCTGGCAATTTTAATCATTTGGCCGAAAGTCAGCAAAAAAATACCGGGTTCCCTGATCGCCGTGCTGGCTGGCATCGCGTTGGTCACGGGATTGGGATTGCATGTCAGCACCATCGGCGATCTGTATACGATCAAAGGCGGCCTGCCCGCGTTCACCTGGCCGGTTTTCACTATCGGTAAAATTTCCGTGATGTTTCCGGATGCGATCACCATCGCGCTGCTTGCCGCCATCGAATCGCTGCTTTCCTGTGTGGTCGCCGACGGCATGAGCAACAGCCATCACAACTCCA